>JBILGG010000156.1:0-4105 GCA_044351165.1 Candidatus Caenarcanales bacterium
AACTGGTTATGATCAGCTTCGTAATATTGCAGTATCAAGATTGATGCTTGATAATTTTGATAATATAAAGGCTTATTGGATTCAGCTCGGTGAGAAGCTTGCGCAGATCGCTCTTCAGTTTGGGGCTAATGATTTGGATGGTACTGTAAAAGCGGAGCGCATTACTTTTGCAGCTGGAGCCAAAAAACGCTCGATGACAGAAGATACATTGCGTAATATTATTATCGGTGCTAGATTAGAGCCAGTCGAGCGCGATACGCTCTATAACCCGATCGAGTTGAGTAAGCATAAAGTTGCAAACATATAAACCAGTTTTTATTATAGGTTCGTATAGAGGCGGTACTAGCTTGGTTTTTAGGTTATTGTCCGAAAATGAAGAGCTCTGGTCTTTGTATAGGGAATCTAATCATCTCTGGCAAAAATATCACCGTCATCCTCTCGAGACTTCAGACACTGTCATTATCCAAAAAAACTCTAGTGGTTATTTTAGGAATTTAGCCGACGAGAAACCCACTACCAGAGTGGATTTGGAGCGTAAGTTCTTCGATCATCATTATCACTATTCGACATATAAAAATTATTTTTTTGGATATTTAGGGCGAGTGAGGTTTTTACGAGATAGGCTTCCTGTTCTTTTTAATTTGATGAATATAGGTAATTATTTTTATAAAAAACTTTTTGTGAAAAATTATCGTTTCATCGATAAGACTCCGCCTAATATCTATAGAGTCGACTATCTAAAAGCTGTTTATCCTGACGCAAAGTTTATTTATCTAGTTCGTAATCGAGAAGCTAATATCCAGTCTCTTAAAAAAGCGTGGACTCATTCTGAAAAATTTCAGTATAAATATCGTAAGTATCTAACTGAAAATTTACCTTTGAATATTAAAGGCTATAAAGGCAAGGTATGGAAATTTTTTATACCTTTGGCTTGGCAAAAGTATCTAGAATCCAGTATTGATGAGGTTTGTGCCTATCAATATGATGATGCTCATAGAGTCGCCCGAGATAGTTTTGCTAAGATGGATAAATCACAATTTTTAGAAATCAAATTTGAGAACTTATTAGCTGAGCCTGATAAAATAATGCAAGAGATTTGTGATTTTGTAGAAGTGAAGTATTCCAAAAAAATGCAGGACATAGTAAAAAAAATGCCTCAAGTTAATGTATCTTAAGTTTTACCGTGAAACCAGAACTCCATATTAATATAGATCACATAGCCACCTTGCGAAACGCAAGAGCTACTGTGGAACCTTCTCCGCTAGAGGCTTTAAGGCTTCTAGAAGGCACTAAGGCTTGCGGAATTACCATACATCTTCGCGAAGATCGCAGACATATAAAAGATCAAGATGTTTTTGAGTTAGATTATTATATCCGCGAATCCAGGCTGGGATTGACTTTTGAGATGGGGGCGACTGAAGAAATTAGATCGATCTGCCTCAAAACCAAATCCAAGCTAGCGACTATCGTCCCTGAAAAGCGCTCAGAGCTTACGACAGAAGGTGGGCTGGATGTCTGTGCCCAAAAATCTTTTTTATCGGAGTTTATAAAACCTATCCAAGCTAACGGCACGAAGATCAGTATGTTTATAGATCCGGTCGCTGAGCAGATTTTAGCAAGTAAGGAGATAGGAGCAGAATTTGTGGAGCTGCACACAGGCACTTATGCTAATTTGTTTATTAAGTATCATCAAGAGCGATCAGCCCTAGGTGCTTTTTATTTTTCGGGGCAGGCGCTTGGCTATAACCAGCTTGTGGAGCCGGTCCAGCAAGAGATCGACAGACTCGCCGAGGCAGTCAAGTATGCTCAGTCATTAGGTCTAAAAACCAATCTAGGACACGGTCTGACCGTGCCTAATCTCCCGGCTCTTATGAGCCAACTAGAAAACATAAAAGAACTTCATATCGGACATTCGGTTATTGCTAATTCGATTTACTATGGCTTGCCTAGAATAATTGAGATGTTTGATGGGTGCTTATAACGGTTTTTTGGTCTGTTTTTGCTAAAAATGCGGCAAATTTGGCGATATTTATCCCAAAAAACGGTTATAGTTATTTTTTTTGGTCCTCGTCAAGTGAAAAATTCGACTTCGTCAATTTTTCAACTCTGAGCAAAGAGAGAATTTTGGCTCAGGGAGTGGATCCTAAAAATTTTTGTTAAGTGGATTCCGCCTCAAAACTTCGTTTTTCAGCGAATTCTTAAGTAGTGGTTAATAATTCTGCTAAAAGTGATAAAATTAAGTATATGTTCAAAAGATCACTAGAGCTAGTTTTACTTGAAGATATTAATGATCTTAAGATTAGTATTCTTTATGGACCTCGCCAAGTAGGTAAAAGTTATCTTCTGAATCTAATTTTTAACAAAAAATTTCCACAAAAAAAATCTCATTTTTTTGATTTGGAGCAATCTCATGATTTGCTTGAGTTCTCAGGTACTCCAGCGGAAATCCAAGTGCGTATTACTACAGCCGGTAATTTAATTTTTATTGATGAGTTTCATTATATTAAAAACGCAGGCAAGATTTTTAAGGCCATTTATGATTTAGCCAAAAGAGTTCCAAAAAAACAAATCAAAATTTATGCTTCAGGCTCGTCGTCCATTGAGATTCATAAACATATAAAAGAAAGCATGGCAGGGCGAGTTTGGACTTATCAGCTTATGCCTTTGACTCTGGGTGAATATTTATCAGCAAATAGAGCAGACCTCACTACTGATGAGTATTTTATCTATGGTGGCTTGCCGGAAGTTTATGAATATACCGGACCTAAACGAGAACTTTATTTAAATCAAATTTTAGAAACCTATATCCAAAAAGATATTAAATCAATGATAAAGGAAGAAAATATTACTGCCTTTAATAAATTACTTTTTATGCTTGCTGAATATCAAGGACAAGTAGTAGTGAGATCCGCTCTAGCAAATGATCTTAGAGTCTCTAGTCAAACGGTGGATCGCTATTTGGAGCTTTTAGAAAATACTTTTACTCTATATACCTTAAGCTCTTTTTCTACAAATATTAGTAATGAATTAAAAAAATCCAAAAAATATTATTTGTATGATTTGGGGGTCAGAAATGCTCTGCTGAAGAATTTTAAACCGCTTTCAGCTAGAAAAGATTTGGGGATAATTTATGAGACCTATGTCCTGCATTATTTGATGAGTATTAAAAACAAGGCTAATTCTAGTTTGTTTTTTTGGAGGACAGCTAAGGGCTTGGAGGTAGATTTTATTTATTTGCAAAATCAAGAAATAACAGCAATTGAGGTCAAGCATCGCTATGAAAAAAAAGAATTAACTCCTAGCCTAGAAGCCTTTTTAAGAGCCTATCCTCACACAAAAAGAATTATTATTGTTTTTAAAGAATCAAAAAAACTAGATTCTTACGAAGAGTTTGAGTATCGTGGTTATAAAGTATCTCTGGTTAGAGTAGATGTTTTAGATAGCGTATTTGATTAGCTTACAAGAATATTTTCCTAGCAACCTTCACGGCAATGTCTATCAAGCGCGCTGAGCATCTCATCTGACGCTAAATGCTCAGGATAGATGCTGATGCCAGCATTTATATTTAGATCACGAGCCGCTTTTAGAGAGGTCTTTAGCTCTTCGGTGCTGGTTCTGTCGCCGTCGGTGATGAGGTGGATTTTTAGATCTTCTTTTTTGGTTAAAGCTCTTAACTGTGAAATGCTGTCCTTGACGAAGTTATACACAGTTTCTTGGTTGCGGTTTTTAAGTCCGTGCCAATAAGTCATAGGCATTAATACATCCCAGTTACTTGCGATATATTCCCATGGATAAACGCTTTTGATTCGCGGAGAATAGACAATAGCAATTAGAGGATAATCTTTTGGTAGTTTAGATTTTAGTTTTTCTGTATAAGCACGAACCGCCCAGAGATTAGTATTCTCCTCGATATCAGCCGCCATGCCGTCTAGCTTATGCCCATCAGGACTGGTATAGAGAGCGGGATCGATAAATTTTTTGGCGTCGGTGTTAATGTCATTTAGGTAGCAATATGACCAGCCGATGATTTTGATATTCGCTTGGTGAGCTGATTTTAGCAGAGCATCAACGCCAGCTTTATCCTTAAAAATATCAGTTGTGGATC
>JBILGG010000186.1:0-3526 GCA_044351165.1 Candidatus Caenarcanales bacterium
ACCGCCATCATAAGGAATAAGACTTTTTGTAATTCTCCTCATGTTCCAAAAAATATTTGTAAGTTTTACTATACTAGAATCAGCAAAATCAATCATTCTGGGTATTAGACCAAAAACTGGATTATTACTATAAGGAAAAAATATTTTTAAGGCACCTAACCAAGGAGCGACAAAGGCATTATAGTTATAAACCGCAGAGCCGAGCTTGGCTGATTGCATATTATGAACTATATCTCCAGCGATATCATCTGGCTTCCTTAAATTAAGACCTGGCTGAGCGTGAATCGAGTACTGGCATTGTTGCCTTACCTTAAAAGCTAAATCGTCAATTACTTTTAGGAAGCTAGTTTTTTTATTATCACCTGCATCGGCGTCAGAAATTAAAAAGCTAAGAGCACTTTTTAAAATCATCATCCAAGAACCGATTTTTGCAAAAGCAAGATCTAAGCCTATCGAAGAAATAAGGGGTGGTCCATTATTAGTTAATAATTGAGTATGATTTTCTTTGTTGGAATTATTATTAAAATTAAAATAATCGTTTTTGGGCGCATGGCCAAAAACCCCAGAGGTATTTTCTCTAGTTCTAGTTAGTTCCAAAATATATAAAGGGTATAAAACCCCACAATAATTATAGCTAATACGTATTTATTAGGTGCGGAGCTTAATCTAAGGGGTTAAAAAAAGGGTTTTTAGTAATTTTTTACTTTTCAAGCTTGCATATATTGATAAGATTAGTATTCTGTTATGCCAAAACAAAAAACTAATAAATCAGCAAAAAAACGTTTCAAGCTAAGCGCTGGCGGTAAATTGATGTTCAAAAAAGGCGGTATCAAACACTTGAACGCCCATATGTCAGCAAGACACAAGCGTCGTCTTAGAAAGCCTGAAGGGGAAGTAACAGAAGCGCATAAGCCAAGAATTATGTCTCTTTTCCCATACAAAAAATACGTTTAATACTTAAGGAGTAAAAAGTGCGAGTTACAAGAGGTAAAGTTAGAAGAAAAAAACATAATAAAGTACTAGAACTTACTAGTGGTTTTAAAGGTGGTCGTGGTACTCAGTTTGGTACTTCGATGCAAGCGATGATGCGCGCTCTAAAAAGAGCGTTTACTGATCGCCGTAAGAAAAAACGTGATTTTAGAGGTCTTTGGATCACTAGAATTAATGCTGCTGCCGATCTAAACGGTATTTCTTACAGCAGAATGATTGATGGTCTCAAAAAAGCTAATGTTACTCTTAATAGAAAAATGATAGCGAAGATTGCGACTGATGATGCTCAAGCATTTAATAAGCTTGTTGCTCTTGCAAAAAAATAAATTTATCGATTTTGTTCGATTCAAAAGAGTGTCAATTTTTTGACACTCTTTTTTTTATTAACAAATAAGCAAAAAACTCTACCCCTGCAAACATAAATTGCTAAAGGTTTTTAGACTGCAACTCCAAAAGCGCAGTATAAGTAGGAAGAACATATACTGATTTTTTAGTGTCAATATCCAGACAGTAATCAAGCGCTGAAATAATATCTTCGCGATTAATAATCCTAGTTTCATTAATGCCAGCGTATTTTAGCCTGAGTGCCATATCATAAGAGCGCTTGCCGCTACAGACAAAAACCGAATCCGGCAAACTAGCCAAATACTCAAACCGCGCATCCCAAAGCCAAGAGACATCGCGTCCATCTGCGTAATTATCATTTATCGCAATCACAAAATTAGCAGATTTATCCTTAGTTAAGTGCCTCAAGACTTCTGAGCAACCGGTAGGATTTTTTATCAAAAAACTTTGGTACTTACGGTTTTTATAAAATTTAATTTCGGATCTACCAAAAGCGGTGTGGTAGTTTTCTATACCGGCTTTAACCTCCTGGAACCCAATCCCTGAGACTAATGCGCAGGCTATTGCTGTGCCAGCGTTATAAATATTATACAAGCCTGGCAGTTTTAGCTCGATAGCTTCACTAGTAGTATTTTTAAAACTATAACTAATAATCGACGAGTCGATATTTTCTTGCTCTACATTAATAACGATATCAGGAACCACTGTCACAGACTTGGGTTTAGAGGAGTCCAGATCTTGAATTGCGTAAGTTTTACTGGGATCTTTAAATTTAACAGAGTAAAAAAAAGTTTTTATCTTAGAAAACTCTGGCTCACCAGCAAGCAAATCCTTTATTAGAGCGACTTTGGGGTCATCGGCGTTTAAGACTAGATTTAGACTAGGGGCGCGAGTAATAATATTTTTTATACCGCTGACCAAGAGTTTTTGGGTGCTATCTATTTCTCCGAAACGATCTAGCTGATCTCTAAAAAGATTAGTGATAGCAAGAGTGCTCGGATACAGCTCCGAAGCGAGCTTAGGTAAAGTAGCCTCGTCAACTTCAAGAGCATAACTCCGTGAAACGAGCTTAGCTAGAGGGTTTGAAGATCTAACAAGCTCTGCTGTGATGCCGTAATAAAGATTAGCACCATAATCGTTGCAAATAATTTTTTGTTCTGGTAAACGAGCCTGTAGGATTTGCTTAAGAAGACCGGTGCTAGTGGTCTTACCATTAGTCCCCGTAATAAAAAAAGAAAAATTATTAGATAGATTTAGCTTCTGCGCAAAATTTTTAAGAATATTAGGACTGCAAGCAAGCGCTACTCTACCTGGCAAGCTAGAAGCTGATCCTAGCTTGAAAAACTTAATCAAGCTCGTCGATAATTTAGATAAATTAACAGCAATTATATCTCTCATATCAACCCGGCGGCCAGCTTAAATTTCGTCCAGCAATAATATGCAAATGAAGATGAAAAACGGTCTGACCAGAGTCTGCTCCAGTATTAATCACAGTGCGATACGAGCTAAAACCCTCTTGGAGAGCGATCTGCGGGACCAAGCTCAAAAGTTCACCAGCTAAGGAAGCGTCATCTAGAGCATTGAGATCTTGTAAGTGAAGTTTTGGGATTAATAAAATATGCTGGGGCGCGCAGGGATTTATATCTCTAAAAGCAAACGCTAAATCATTCTCAAAAACCTTTTGGCTAGGAATCGCTCCAGTAACGATTTTGCAGAAGATACACGACTCAGAAGACATAAAAAAATTATACTAGAGATTTTTATTAAGCGGATTCCGCCTCAAAAATCGTTTTTCAGGGAATCCTTAAAGCATATGCCCGAGTTTGTCTTTTTTAGTTCCTAAATATTTAGCATTATATTTGCCGGGCAAGCCCTTAATCGGGACTCTATCAATAATTTCAAGACCGTAACCTTCTATGCCGTGAATTTTTTTGGGATTATTAGTCAAAAGCCTAATTTTACTGAGTCCCAGATCGGTTAGAATCTGCGCTCCTACCCCGAAACTTCTGAGATCCGCCGGGAAACCCAGCTTATGATTAGCTTCCACAGTATCGTGTCCTTGATCTTGCAGTTCATAAGCTTTTAGCTTATTGAGCAGACCTATGCCGCGCCCTTCTTGACGCAGATAGACTAAAACTCCCACACCTTCATCTTTTATTTGCGCTAGTGAGTTATTGAGCTGATCTCCGCA
>JBILGG010000157.1:0-4087 GCA_044351165.1 Candidatus Caenarcanales bacterium
ACTACCAGTTTTGATATGGTTGTCGGGCTGGTTAAGCCTGATACTGGCTCGATTAAACTCGATGATAAGAATATAACCAAGCTGAAAATCCATCAGCGAGCGGATTTGGGACTGGGCTATCTAACCCAAGAGCCAAGCGCTTTTCGTCAGATGAGCGTGTGGGATAATCTAGCAGCAGTTTTAGAAATCCGCGGAGTTAAGCCAGCTGAAATCCAGGTAAAAGTAAAAAATATTTTGGAGGAGTTCAATATTTATCATCTAAAAAACTCCCTTGCTATTTCTCTTTCGGGCGGTGAGCGAAGAAGATTGGAAATCGCGCGTGTTTTGATTACTGATCCGAAGTTTATTTTATTAGATGAACCCTTTACGGGGATTGATCCGGTGGCGATACTGGATATCCAAGGTATTATTCATGACCTGTGTAAAAAAAGAAATATTGGTCTTCTAATTACAGATCATAATCCTCTTGCAACCCTCTCAATTACAGACAGAGCTTATATCGTACAAGATGGACGCATCATCAAGCAGGGTAACTCTCAAGAGATCGCTAATGATCCGACAGTTAAGAAATTTTATTTAGGCGAAAACTTTCAGCTGCTTGGAATGCGGTCCTAGCTTCTACCTGCTTCTCCAAGTACTCGACAATAGCACCGGACACATCTATCCCCGTGGATTTTTGGATACCTTCAAGACCCGGTGAGGAATTCACTTCCATTACAAGTAAACCACTATCTGACGGCAGAAGATCCACGCCAGCTACCCCAAGACCCATTGCTTGAGCGGCTTTGACGGCGATAGCTTCTTGCTCTGGACTCAATTCGATAGCTTCAGCAAACCCGCCTTGATGCAGATTAGAGCGGAATTCTCCGGGCGCGCCCTGGCGCTTCATTGCGGCTACGACTCTGTCATTGATTACGATCGCGCGGATATCTCTTCCGCCAGCTTCTTTTATAAATTCTTGGATTAAAATATTTGCCTTCAGTGATGAAAACGCCTCGATGACTGATTTGGCGGCACTTTTGGTATCAGCAAGAACCACGCCCAGACCTTGAGTCCCAGACAAAAGCTTCACCACTAGGGGCACGCCGCCTACTTTGTAGATGAGCTCGGGGATATCATCTTTTTTGGGGAATTTTGCAAAAACGGTTTTGGGGATATTGATACCGAGCGTAGAAAAAATTTGTAAGCTGCGAAGCTTATCGCGAGAGGTTTCTATAGCATCAGCGCTCGCGGTAGTAATAACTCCCTGCATCTCAAACTGTCTAACGACAGCCGACCCAAAAAAAGTAACCGAAGCTCCAATTCTCGGAATGATCGCAGAAACATCATCTAGAGCGTGCCCTTGGTAGTAGATTTGGGGATTGCCGCACTCCATTAATACTGAGCATTTGGTGTGATCCACGACTTCGACGCTGTGACCCCGTGTCAGCGCCGCTTCTTTAAGGGCGCGAGTGGAATAGAGAGATTTTTTGGTCGAAAGAATTAGAATTTTCATCCAATTTTAGAATAGCACTTTTATGCTTTATTAGATGGGGTCGAGGCTTCTTTTTTTGAGAAGAGTTTTTTTAGTAAACCAGCTCTATTGGCGGGGTTTTCGGCTTTTGTTTCTTGGGCTTGATTCGAAATTTTATTGGCGATTTTTTGTTCGGTATTATGGTTATTTATTAGAACCGAATCTATCATTTTTGCTTTTGCAATAAGTTTTCGATCCTCTTCTTTATCAGCTCTAATCAAGCTACCAGAGGACATTTGGGACCAAGCATCGCAGTGGGCCAATATATCAGGAATTGGATTACCAGCTTCGGCTTTTGGTCTGACAAAAGTAATTTGATGCGCTTGATCGATGAGTGATGATTTGTATTCTTCGCGGGCTTTTTCATCCATTAATGATTTTATGCCTTCATCTTCATCAATTATTTTTTTATCACCTACAATTTTCCAGCTACCAGCATTTGTTTGTAAAATACGATGCCAAGGGAGTTCCATGTAATTTAGATCATTGGAATTAACATTAGGGTTGGAGTGCATGTGCATTGGAACTGCTAACAGATCAAATCCCTGAGCTTGATACAAGCCTTCGACCACTTGATGATAAATATCTTTAAACTCGGCAGGATTTTTTGATAAAGGAATAAGTTTATCGATGGAATAAAACTTTTTGTATTTGTTTTTATAATCTTCAATTTCTTTTGGAGATACTTTATCAAGCGGCATAAAAGTATCAAACAAATGATAGTAAGCATCAGTAATTGTAAGTGCTACTGGTTGCTTATTAAAATCTCCGGTCTTATCGTCTTTATGAAACACGCTCACTGAGTGGTATTGATCTTTTGATAAGGCTGTTAATAGATGTTTAATAGGCTCTCCTTTAAAACCTTCAGGGCTACTTTCGTGGCTAGCGTTATAAAGCTCATTATATTTAGAGCTAGCTATTCCTCGATGAGGTCCACCAAATAAGCGTCCTACACCACCAAATATTTTATAAAAGAATCTACTAACAGAATTTGATCCTCCAAAAAGCTGTGATAGAGCAGTTTTGCCGCCTGAAATAACTACTAGAGTTTTACCATCATCACTCAAAACAGCTGAGTGATATTTATTACTACCGTCAACACCAAATCTTTTTAGAATACTTTCGGTATTTTTACTTAGACCTGGGTCTCCTTGTTTTATTTTTTTAAAATTATAGCTACGAATATTACCGGGCTTAGTATGAAGTTGTTTTTGGATTTCTTCTGCGGCCAAATTTTTACTAGCCTTATCTTCTTGAGCTGGATTAGTTGTGCTGGGGCCGACTGCCGAGCTACTCGGGCCCGAAGGTTTTTTTGTGGCTAATTTATCAATTCCTGCAATCATTTTGAAGTAAATACGCTTTACGCTGTTATCATAGCTAAAATATGGGTATAATGTCTAGATATAGATCAAGTTTTTAGGTTTTTTCAGGAGATTTTTCCGATTCTGGAGTTTTTTCTTCGTTATAACCAGGTTTTACTGCATTATCATAGTCAGCTAAAGCAGTTTTGTTAAATTCTTGCGCTTCTAAAACTTTTGTGACGCTAGCTGGATCCATAGATTTGAGATCTTTTACTTTTGCCATATTGTGGAATTGATTAACTGTTAGGAAGCCTTCTGGTATTGGGTCTGACCCATGATCTAAATCCCTAATTATTGTAATAGGTTTTTGGACATAATCCCACTTGTTTTCTTTGTTTTCTAGATGTCTCCAATCGATAGAGCTATAACGCTTGTTTTTACTTTGGGCTTCTGCTGTTAATGCTCCTGCTATATAGCGCGGGAAAATCAAAGTAGTTCTTGCTGGCATACATTCAGCAACATTTATACAAATACTATTAATTTTTTCACCAGTGATTTTATCTTTTTTCTTAGGATTCACGAGAATGGTGTCGCAAGCATAAATATTTTGCAAGCTTTTATTCTCTTTTAGTTTCTTAAATTCTGCTTGGAATTGAAGTTTTTGCTGGATGGCTTTATCAGGGAATCTACTATTGAAACGCTCTTCAATTTGTTCAAGCATGATTGAATAATCGTGTAAAACGGCAATAGCAAGCGGCTCTCTATCAAATTTTTGTTCAGTGGTTTTTTCGATACCATCTCCGCTTTGGTAGATATAAACTAATTTAAACTCACCAGATTTCACTCCCTGAGCGAGCTGGGCTTTGTCCATTTTAGTTTCGGTTTTATCTACTAGATCTATAACTCCGCCGCCAGCTGTGTATTTAAGAGCGACTCTTGTATCAAATCCAGTAAATAATTTTCTCAGTCCGAACCAAGAGCCCAGCAACGATCTCAAACCATTATTAACAGCGGCATTCTTATCACCGCAAAATACCGCCAGATGGTTACCATCTTTGCAAGTAAAAGCGGCGTTTCCTTGGTTTGCTTGATCTATAGAAAATCTTTTGAGAATTTTTTGGGCGCCAGCTTTATCGATTATTGGAGAGCCTTCCACGTCACTAGAACTTCTAATTCTTGTAAACTGAGAGATTTCTGCAATATTTTTTGCTGCTGGGCGCGGAACACTATCCGGTTTTTTTAATAGTTCTGCGTTTTTTTCTCTGTTATCGGA
>JBILGG010000226.1:0-2869 GCA_044351165.1 Candidatus Caenarcanales bacterium
TTTTCTCATCAATGCGCGCGAATAAATAGGGCGGAATCAAATCCAGTCTTTTTGATAATTTAAATTTCGTTTTTTGCTCCAAAGTTTTTTCAGTCATGAAGCCTATTTTAACACAGCTAAAAAACTAAACTGAGAATAAAAAACATAAGAGCTTCACCAATCTCAGATCCCGCTCCCAGACTGTCTCCGTTGTGACCTTTTAATTTGAATCTTAGCCAATAATAAATCAGAAACACAGCTAATAACCACGGTACAAAAATAAATTCGCAAGTTATTAATTTACTAAGTGGTAACCAATGAAAAATTAAAAAAATTAAGGCAGCCAATTTGAAAATCACCACATTGAAAACCACATCAATAACGGGTTTTTGCGAATCTTTAAAAATCGAACCTACTTTTCCAGTGGTATTCATTGGATCATCTTTTTTGATTTGTAACGCCATGATCACTACAAACATAGTCCTGGTGATAATTGGCGTGAGAAATAAAATAAAAGCGATTAAAAACAAATTTCTTGAGAAGTCTATATTTGCAAGGCAAGTTATTTTTGTGATGATCACAGTAGCCCCAGCCATCGCCCCAAAAGCGCCTGTATTGCTGTCTGTGAGTACTTTCACGATTTCTTCTCGAGTTTGTTTACTAGAAGCAATGCCATCAAAGCTATCCATTAAGGCGTCCATATGTAAGCCACCACTTATAAATAAATTTGCTAGCACTATACTCAAAGCCATTATCCAAGGCTTTTCTAGAGGAAGTAAAAGGAAAATTAATGCTAAATTTAATAATCCAAAAACAAGTCCGCCTACAGCAAAATATTTTTGTGATCTGCCAATTTCGTAACTAGAAGCTTGTTCTTTTGGTGATATAGGTAAAAGTGTAAGAAAGCTAAGAGCAAGGCGTATAAGTTTAAATTCGTGCTCAATCATGGGCGAAAAACGTCCTAGATTTATTTTATACCCAAAAATTATAAAAACTAACCATTTTAGAGAGATTTTGCCTAGGGATTCGTTAGAAAACGAAGACGTATTTTTTAGTAGATCCCTAAGAGCGCTTAGTGAGTCTCGCAACCGTCAAGATATTTATTAAAAACTGTAATCAAATGCTTGATTAATTTATCGTGACCATGGGTTTCTATGCTGCCATCAGGCTGTAGCCAAATAACAGCTGAGCGTCCATGGCTATTCATTGTGAACAATATGCCGTGGTTTTGTCTTTGTTCTTGGGTAATGCTCTCCCCATCTGCTGAAAACCAGGTCGTAAGCTTATCACCGTTGATTTTTAATTCTACGACTTTTTCTAGTCTTTTGTTTGCGTCAAATAAGTAAATGATTTCTGTTCCATCTGGCTTGAATTCATGCATGGCAGGGAGTCCCTTACTATCTTTTTCCATGTGAAAAACCTTGGTCCCATCTGGATAATGCTCTATAGCCACATCGATTCCCTCTAAATCCTTGGTAAAAATAATGTTATTGCCGTTAGAGTTTTTTAAAAAACCTAACTGTTTGCCTTCGTTATCGGTAATGTAATTAATATTATTAACTTCTGTATTAAAAATAAAACGGGATTCAATGGTTTCAATTTGCATCATAAAGTGACCTTCATAGATATAAAGGGTTTTTGTGAAGGTTTCTTGATAGGAAATTTTAACTGGTCCCCTTAAGTTTGCATAGAGGCTAAAAAGGTTAAGAATAACAATGGTTATGGCTTTTTTCTTGAGCCACCCTATCCCCTAGTATCAAAAATCAAAAAAACTCAAGCAGGGATTAAAGAAATCCTATCTCATGAAAAGTTAAGAAGATCAGTTCAAGGTTTTAAAATGCTAGTAATAAACCGCCTTTCAGAAAACGTATTATCGCTTAACCCATAAATCCACTTTAGATAGTCCTTATGCTCAGGGCTCACAGTAGCCCCCTTGAATTTACCCTGTTTATAGGTGATTTTATTTTCGGGGTTTTTTTCAAACCATTTACCTATTATAGAAGTGTCTCCCACAGTGAAATCTGCCACCTCTTTTTCGGTTTTGCTAAAAAGTTCGGGGTAGATTTCTTTTTGTTTTTCTAGGACCGCTTTGGCGGCTCTGATATCGTGAATAGCGCTATGAGCGTTGTCTAAATCCTGGCCCACATAGAATTTATAAGCGTTTGAAAGCGTGTGGGGATGCATCTTTCGAAAGATTCGGTAAGGATCTATAAAAACAAAGTCAGCCTCATCTAATACATAATGCTTTGCTCTAAACAGTTCGTTTTGTAGCACTTGAAAATCAAAAAGAAAATTATACGCAACAAAAACATTACTATTTTTGAGAGTTTCTATAATTGTGTCAGCGACCTCAGTAAGCCGGGGAGCATCTTTAACAGCTTCATCAGTGATGCCATGAACAGCAGTCACAGCGTGGGGTATAGGGATCTCTGGATTAACCAATGTCTCAAACTCACTTCCATCAGGCTTTACCATCCCTATTTGACAAATTCGGTCATTATTAGGACATAGCCCAGTTGTTTCAAGATCAATAAATATATAGTTTGAACTCATTTCGTTTTATCATAGCAAGATTTTTTCATTTATAAATTTTCTAATCCTAGTAAAAGCTCAATCAATTTATCAATATTTTCTTTTGAGTGAAGGGCACTCAGGCAGACTCTAAGTCGGGGGCTGGATACAGTTGGGTAGCGCACCGCGAGCACTAAAAAACCAGCTTGCATCAATATCGATGATTTATCAAGTGCTGATTGATTACTTTT
This sequence comes from Candidatus Caenarcanales bacterium, assembly GCA_044351165.1. Lineage (GTDB taxonomy): Bacteria > Cyanobacteriota > Vampirovibrionia > LMEP-6097 > LMEP-6097 > JBEAYS01. The sequence continues at coordinate 2,742 of JBILGG010000226.1, forward strand.
GCAGGGGAGAGCAAAAATACTAGTTTCTTCATTGGTAAAATTTATTTGGTTTTGCAAGAGCTTTTCTCTAAAATAATTGATGTTTTGTTGAAGCTGTAAACGTAGTCCAGGATTGTTTTTGATGCTGA
>JBILGG010000013.1:0-12946 GCA_044351165.1 Candidatus Caenarcanales bacterium
GCTCGCAAAAATATCGTAGATGTTTCTACTGTTGCTGGTACTAATACTATTTCTCACTCAGTTGTTGGTGAATCAGGCGGATCAAAAGTGCTTTTAAGACCAGCTGCTGACGGTACTGGAATTATTGCTGGTGGTACAGCGCGTATAGTTCTTGAGCTTGCTGGAGTTGGTGATATTCTTGCTAAGTCTAAGGGTTCTAAGTCTCCACTTAACGTAGCAAGAGCTACTGTTGAAGGACTTAAGTCTGTTAGAAGCTTCAAGGATGTAGCTAATTTAAGAGGAATCTCAGTCAAGAAGATGCTTTTCGCTTAAGCTCTAAAGGAAATAATCATGGCAACAGAAACAAAAAAATTAAAAATCAAACTAGTAAGAGGAATATCTGCCGCTGATAAAAAACAGCAAAAAGTTCTTTTGGCTTTAGGTCTTAAGAAAACTGGTCGTCAAGTAGAGCACAGTGCAAGTCCTACTATTCTTGGCATGATAAACAAAGTATCTCATTTAGTGGAGGTTAACTAATGACAAGCGCAATCCAACAATTAAAACCTGCTCAAGGTGCAGTAAAAAAAAGATTCAAAAAAGGTCGCGGAATTTCATCCGGCTCAGGTAAAACTTCTGGTCGTGGTCACCGTGGTCAAAAATGCCGCTCTGGTTATTCTAGCCATGGTCGTCGCGAAGGTGGTCAAACTCCGATGTACAGAAGACTTCCAAAAAGACAGCTTAACTCTAGAGTTAACCGCAAAGAGTTTGTAATTCTTAGCTTAAATGATCTTCAAGATTTAGCTGATATTAATATTACGACTATCGATCTTCCTTCTTTACTTGAAAAAGGTTTGATAAAAAAATCTACCAAGTGGGGTCTAAAAATCCTTGCTGATGGTGAATTAAATTCTGCTGTAACTGTTAAGGCTGCCGCTTTTAGCGCATCTGCCAAAGAAGCTATTGAAAACTCTGGTGGCAAAGCCGAACTAGTAGTAGAATAGGATTCATAAATGTCTCAAGAAAAACTCAGTAATCAAAGCCTATCTTTTAAGGATATATTTTCTGCAAGCGGCTTGCCCGAAAAACTATGGTTTACGGTATTTATGCTTGCAATTTATAGATTGGGAGTTCATATCCCTCTTTATGGCGTAGATCAAGAAGCCCTAAAATCCAATCCTACTCTATCTTCGGGCTTGATGGGTTTGGTTGATATGTTTGCTGGCGGAGCCTTAAGCGCGCTTTCAATTTTTGCTCTAGGAATTGGACCTTATATCACTTCTAGTATCATTATGCAGTTATTGGTAGAAGTGGTGCCGCCTCTCAAAGAAATGCAACGCCACCAAGGCGAAGAAGGTCGCAGACAATTCCAAAAAATCACTCGCTACGCGTGTTTGATACTTTCTATAATTCAGAGTTTTGCTCTCGCTAGATTTCTTGATGTCGCCAAAATCGCTATTGAAGCGGGTTCTGTGTTTTACTTGGTAACAATTCTTGTTTTAACAGTATCCTCTCTTCTTGTGATGTGGATCGGTGAAACCATCACCGAAAAAGGCATTGGTAACGGAGCGAGCTTACTAATTTTTATTGGGATAGCTTCTAAGCTTCCTATTATGATAAAAGACACGGCTACCGCTGTCAGAGTGGGTTCTAGCCCGCAGTGGGGAGTGATTGCACTTGTCGGGATTTTTGTTTTGCTCACGATTTTGATTATTTGTATCCAAGAGGGATCACGTAATTTATTAATTCTCGGTGCGCGCCAAACTCGCGCCAATAGCCGGGGGCACTACTTGCCGCTGAAGATCAATCCAGCAGGCGTTTTGCCAATAATTTTTGCTAGTGCTGTTTTGTTTATGCCTATTCAGTTATTGACTTTTGCTGGCATCCAAGACAAGTCTGTATCCATGCTCCTAAAAGATTTCTTTATGTCGATCCCAGGTCTTTCGGCTCTTGCAACCACTCCGATCGGCGATCTTGGAAACTGGCTAGCCATGAGGCTTGAGTATATGTTTTCCTATACTAAAGTCGAGCACTCAATAGCTTATTTTTTACTAATCGTAGGATTTAGTTTTTTCTACGCTACTATTGTCACTAACCCTCGCGAGATGGCCGAAAACCTAAAAAAAGGCGGCAGCGCTATCGAAGGAGTTAAGCCAGGCAAGCCGACTACAGACTTCCTAGAAAAAATTCTTTCTAGAATTGTTTTTATCGGAGCAATGGCAATTGGTATCATCGCCGTTCTTCCTATCCACGCCGAACAATGGTGCCAAGTAAACACTCTTGGTGGACTTGGTTCTACCAGCTTGATTATTCTTGTGGGCGTTGCTATTGATACACGTAATCAGTTACTTGCTTATGTGCATTCTCATAGGTATCAGACTAAGTCTATCCTCAAACGCTAGGACTTGCTCCAGAATCGCCCATAGCTGTGTTGCGCTTCACCCTGAGCCATCCTCATTTACGTCGAGTAAACTCCGGTGTCTCAGGGTTCGCGCGCCTTGCTCTGAACGATTCTAAACCAAGTCCTGACTTGCTCCAGAATCGCCCATAGCTGTGTTGCGCTTCACCCTGAGCCATCCTCATTTACGCTCATCTCTCTGCAGTTAAGGATTCGCTGAAAAACGAAGTTTTGAGGCGGAATCCGCTTAACAAAAATATTAAGGATCTGCAAATCCACTCCCTGAGCCAAGATTCTCTCTTGGCTCAGGGAGTGGATCCTTAAAGAATCGATATAAATTTGCAAATTTCAAATGCAGTCAAAATTTGCAACGAGCCTCAGAATCATAAAAATCTCCCAAGCAAGAAAACTCCCTTCTCAACTATTCTTCAAAAAATCGGGTATAATATATCTATGAACAATTTTGGATACGACCCTACTAATTCTGGAGGCGGATTTGTTAATACACCTAGCGGTAATTGGCAATCAGCTGAGCAGTCTTTTGTCACTAAGGTTTTTAACTGGATGTTTATAGGTTTATTAGCGACTGGAGTCGTCTCCTATATAGTTTCCTCTAATCCACTTTTATTACAAGCCATCTACGGTAACCAAATCGTTTTCTGGGTTTTGGCTATTGGTCTTTTTGCCATGGTTTGGAACCTGAGCGCGAATATCACCAAGATGTCAGCTCAGTCAGCGGCGATAAACTTCTTTGTTTACGCGGCTTTAAACGGCGCACTTCTAAGCTCTATCTTTATTGTTTATACGGCAAGTTCGATATTCTCTACTTTCTGTATTTGCTCAGCTACTTTTGGTGTGATGGCTCTTTACGGCGCGACCACCAAAAAAGACCTTACTGGTATCGGCAACTTCGCTTTTATGGCTCTAATCGGTCTTATCATAGCGCAAGTCGTAAATATATTTTTACACAGCAGCGGACTTGAGAGCATTATGAATTATGCTGGAGTATTGATTTTCACGGCTCTTACCGCCTACGACGTCCAAAAAATAAAGCAAATCGGCTCATCTGTTAACTATCACCCTAATTTTGCAATTAGCGGAGCTCTTGCGCTTTATTTAGACTTCATTAATATGTTTTTGTATTTACTAAGAATCTTTGGTGATAGAAGAGATTAATTTCTCTTAATCGGGTATAATTAATAATGTAAGTTAATTTGCTTGATTAGTCGAGCGGGCCGCAAGCCTGCTTTTTTTTTAAAAATAGAGCAAATTTCGGAGAAAAGCGATGTACAAAATCGGTAAAAAGTTAGCGGAAGCCGCAGAAGAAATAGAAAAACTCAAGAATATACCAAAAGAGGTATTCATTAGGGCAATTTGTGATTCAATTGCTGGCGCTTATCGCAAAAAAATGAAATTACTTTCATCAGATTCTATTCATGCTCATTTTGATGAGGATAGTGGCGAGATTGGTATTTTTGTACCCAAGACAGTCGTCCAGCAGGTTACGGACCCAGCTAGAGAAATAGATTTAGCTCAAGCGCAAGAATATATCCCTGACGTCGTGGAAGGTGAAATTCTTGAGCTGGATGTTACTCCTGAGGATTTTGCGGAGTTCGGTAGGATAGCTGCTAGCACCGCTAAGCAGATCATGACCCAAAGAATTCGCGAAGCTGAGAAGCTAAATCTGCGAGATGAATTCACCCAAAAACAACACTCGACTATGGCGGGTACGATTAAGCGTATCGAGTACACCGTGCGCGGTCAGCCTAATGTGGTAGTGGATCTTGGTAATTTTGATGTTCATATCCCGATGAAGTTTCAAGTCTCAAAAGAAAACTATCGTGTGGGTAACAGAATTAGAGTTTATATTCTAGAGTATCGTGAAGACCGTAGAGTGCCGATGATTATTGGTTCTCACACTCATGAAGATTTAGTCAGAGAACTTTTTGAGCTTGAAGTGCCAGAAATCGAAGATGGTACTGTTGAGATTCGTTCGATAGCCAGAGAAGCCGGTCAGAGAACCAAGATCGCTGTTTCTTCTTCTAGCGATGATATCGATCCAGTCGGCGCTTGTATTGGTGCGCGCGGATCAAGAATCCAAAACGTTTTATCAGAACTAAGAAACGAAAAAATCGACATCGTCAGATATTCAGATGATCCTGTGGATTTTATTTCTAATTCTCTTAGTCCTGCTGAAATCCTTACAGTGGCTTTGTTTGATGATGATCACGGTCGTCGCGCCGAAGTTACTGTAGCACCTGACCAGTTAAGCCTCGCAATTGGTCGTGGTGGACAAAATGTAAGATTGGCCGCTAAACTCACTGGCTGGAAAATCGACATTAAAGAAGCTAGCGAAGCAAGCTCCAAAAAATCAGCATCTTCTTTTGATGAAAACGAGGATGATTTAGAAGAAGCTTCCGGTAAGGAAGCCCAAGTCTAATTACACTCTTGTCTATGTGTGCAGTCGCGATTAGACGAAAATGTGTAAGCTGCGGAGAGACTTATGACCGCGAGACTCTTTTAAGAGTGCTCAGAGATTATAAGTCGCAAGACCTTGTCATTAACCCTGATAAAAATGTTTTTGGAAGGTCTGTTTATTTTTGCAAGACTAGAGCGTGTGTCTCCGCTCTTGCAAAAAATAAAAAATATAAAAATAGTCTCGATCTTTCAGGAATTGAGTTCTACCTAAAAAATAATGACAGTAACTGGAAAGATTAGAATTTACGATTTGGCTCGAGACAGAGTCCCAGAGGAGCTTGACGAAAAAGCCAAGAAAAAAATCCAAGCAGAACTTACCAGGCAAATTTTAAAATACGCAAACGACTTAGGCCAAAACGTAAAAACAGCATCTAGCTCTATAGATTCTGGTGCGGTGGCTACGATCATGTCACAGATTGACATGGAGGATATTATTGCTGATGCTACTGGTGAAGCGAAGCCATCTAATTCGATGAATATGAAAATGGTCAGAAGGGTTACTGCGCCTTCGGCTCCAGCAGAAAAAGAAGAGGATCTAAAACCTAAGCTAAAAATCGTAAGAAGAATTACAAAAGTTGAGCAAGAAGAGCAACAACAAAAAGAAGATGAAAAAACTAAGCTTGATTCTCAAGACCATCAAGCCATGCAGGTCCCAGACCAGGAGACTGCTTCAGAGCTAACAGATACAAGCGAACCAGATGATCCTCTAAAAGAAAATCTTCAAGAGATGATGAAGGCTAAAAAGCCAAGCTTCTCAAAAGACAAAGTCAAGATGGGTGATCTTAGCAATATTAGATCCATTCCTCTAAAACCAGTCCCTGCGCCGTTTGTACAGCCAGTAGATCCTAACTCTGCAGGACAGCCTTATAGAGTCGCTAAGCCGACAATCAGCTCTCAGGGTATTGGACGCAAGCGCAAGAGAGGTGCTGTTCAGGACGAAAGACCTAAGCCAGTTAGAGTCGAAGTCCAGCAAGTAAAAGATTTAGGACCAAAAGAAATTACTATTACTAAGCCGATGACGGTTAGAGAATTGGCTCAAACCATCTCTGTGCCTGAGACTCAGATCATTACATACTTCTTCATGAAAAAAATCATTAAAACCGTTAATGATATTCTAGAAAAAGATTTGATCGTACAGTACCTCCAGACTCTAAATTATATTGTTCACACTAAAGCTGAACAAGAAGAGCACGTAGAACTTAAGAGTACTCTTAAGCAAGACGAAGAATCTGGTAATCTTGTGCCAAGACCGCCTGTGGTAACCATTATGGGTCACGTTGATCATGGTAAGACGACCTTAGTAGATACTATTCGCAAGACCAAATCAAAAGTCGTAGATCAAGAATCTGGTGGAATTACTCAGCACATAAGTACTTATCGAATTGAAGCAGAGGATTTTGACGGTAATGTTCGTAAAATTACTATCTTGGATACGCCTGGTCATGAGGCTTTTGCGGCGATGCGTAAGCGCGGCGCGAATGTAACTGACTTAGTGGTTTTGATCGTAGCTGCTGATGATGGCGTGAAGCCACAAACTCTTGAATGTATTAAGCATATTAAGGATAATCATATTCCTTTCTTGGTAGCGGTGAATAAGATCGATAAGCCAGGAGCCAATGTAGATAAGGTTTTGGGACAGTTAGCTGAATACGATATCATCACTCAGAATTACGGCGGCACTGTAGAATGCGCTCAAATCAGCGCTTTGCAGAACAAAAACATTGATGATTTACTAATGAAGATTTTCTTGGTTGCTGATGCTGAGCTTGCAGAAAAAATCCAGTCTAACCCTAATCGTCTTGCAGTCGGCACGGTGATTGAAGCTGAGATGTCTCGCTCAAAAGGTGCTGTAGCTACCGTCCTAATCCAAAACGGAACTTTACGTCGCGGAGATTTTGTGGCGGCTGGCGCTGTGCATGGACGTGTTAAATCTTTAGTCGATGAAACCCAGACTGTAGTTGAGTTTGCGGAGCCTTCTACTGCTGTTCAAGTCTTGGGTCTATCGGGCGTTCCTAAAGCCGGTGATGCTTTTAGAGCGTATAAGACTTTGCAAGAAGCAAGAGATTCAGCTGAGAAACAAGCTGATGAAGATTTAGAAGCAAAAAGATACAGAGGTATTTATTCGTTTGCTTCAGAGATTAAAGAAGGTCAGGACAAAGAGCTTAGAATTATCATCAAGGCTGATGTTCAGGGTTCTGCTGAAGCTATCGCGCATGAAATAAACAAGTTATCCACCGGAGAAGTACTCGTTAAGCCGGTTGTAGTGGAGTCTGGATCTGTTACTTCTAATGATGTTCAAATGGCTGAGCAGACTAATGCTGTGATCGTCGGCTTCCACGTAGGAACGGATACCGCTCAAACAGCGAAGTTGGCTGAGAAGCTGGGCGTGACCATTAAGTCCTATGAGATTATTTATAAACTTACTGAAGATCTTGAGCGCGCGGTGCTCGGTCTCCATGAGCCTGAAAGAGAAGAAGTTAAGCTTGGTACTATTGAAGTGCGTAAGATTTTCACTATTGATGGACGTAGTATCGCTGGCTCTTATGTCACTAGCGGCAAAATCCAGAGAGGCGAAATCGCACGCGTGCTTCGTGATGGAGCTAAAATCTACGAAGGTAGAGTCGATTTCCGCAAGCGCTTTAAGGACGATGCTAAAGAAGTTAAAGAAGGTTTTGAGTGTGGGTTGAGCTTCGAGAAGTATAACGACCTGAGAGAGGGCGATATAATCGAGTGCTGGACTGTAAAAGAAGTAATTCGCACTAGGCTGTAATTTTTAAAAAGGAGCGTTTATGAAAAGCTTTGAAAGACGAGAAAAAGTTTCAAGAGCTATAATGCGTGAAATTAGCAATATGCTTCAAGCAGGTGCTGTAAAAGATGACAGGCTTAATAAGTTTGTTTCTATTGTCGATGTCGATATGAATCCAGCTTTGAGTAGTGCGAAGGTTTTGTTCTCGGTAATGAGCACTGGTAGTGATATCGATAGCCTTGCTTCGTTAATCGGTGTAAAAGCCGCTCTTAATGAGCATTCTGGCTACATCAGAGGTGCTGTGGGACGCAAACTTAATCTCAAATACGCTCCCAGATTGATTTTTGTGCAGAGTGAATCCCTCGCTAAGGCTGTTGACCTTGTGGATTTAATAGATAGAACAGTAGAAAAAGATGACGAAAACAGAGAGCATAGGATTTCTTAATATCGACAAACCAGAAAACTGGACCTCTCATGATGTCGTTGCTAAGGCTCGCAAACTTCTTGGAATCAGGCGTATTGGGCATAGTGGTACCTTAGATCCTTTTGCTACCGGGGTTTTGCCGCTTGCGGTGGGACCGGCAACTAGGCTGATTAGGTTTTTACCAAAATCCAAAAAATATAGAGCAGAAATAAATCTGAAATTCACCACAGATACTGACGATCTAACAGGATTAAAACTAAGAGACACCGATAAAAACGAGTCAGAGACAGCGTTTAAGGCGAAGCTCGAAAAGTTCAAAGGTACTATTGATCAAATCCCGCCTCTTTATAGTGCCAAAAAAATTAACGGAAAAAAATTATACGAATTAATGCGTGAAGGTCAGGCACTGGATCTTAGTGAGCTTCAGCCCAAAAAAGTAACCATTAAAGAAATCAATCTTTTAAGTTTTGATTATCCTCTTGCTGTTTTTGAAGTGGCTTGCTCAGAGGGCACTTATATTAGATCTATAGCCAGAGACTTAGGCGGGCACTTGACCATGCTAAGGAGGCTTGAATCTAATGGTTTTGATATAAAATCTTGCGTGCGTTTTGAGGATTTGCAAGATGGAGATCTGGATATAGAAGATCTTTTATTAGATGTAAAAGATTATTTAAGATTTCCCAAAATAAAATTTAATAATAAAACCGTGGTGGCACTCCAGCAAGGACAAGCGATTATTTTAGAGGATAATATTTTGGATAATATGTTTTTGGATAATAAATTCGCAGATAATACCAAGGATAATATAGAAAATTCACATATTATTTGTCTTGACGATGGCGGAGAACTGGTGGGCATAGCTAGTATACTTAATAAAGAAGATTTTGCGGCTAAAAATCAAAATCTCAAGGCCCAACCAGTGATAATTTTTTGAGCTTAGATGATAAAAGATCCACTAAAAAAAATAGGCGATGAAATAAAAGAGGCAAGGTTAAAAAAATGCCTAACTATCGATCAGCTTGCTCGGGAATCGCGTGTGGCGGCTCATCATATCTCGAGTATCGAAATTCATAACCGTAAAGAATTACCTGAAGAAGCTGTTTTGAGCAGTTTTTTGATAAAAATTTTGCGAGCCCTTAACCACCCTAGTCCTGAAAAAAGAGTAGATCTTTTTAGACAAGAGGAAGGCGCTCATATCGTAGAGGATTTGGTCAATCAGGCCCCTGAAGATTTAGAAGCAGAAGCCTCTGAGGATGCGTATTTTAAGCTCTATCACATTTATATAATTATTGGCTTGGTGGTGTTTTTTGTTTTTTGGTTTTTATTGGTTAATTCTTTTTCAGACCAAAAGCCTGTTGTAACAGGCGGTATATTAGGGCTTGATAAAAAAGTCAAAACAGCTATTTCAAGAGAAAAAGTTAAAGAAGCTCAGCCTTTACTTGATAGTAATGGTCTTACTCTTAGTGAGAATTTACAAGTTTTAGAGCCCGCAAAAAAACCAGTCCAAGCCCCTGAAGTTACGATTACCAAGGGCAAAGGCACTCAGGAACTGGATCTTAGAGTTAGAGACGTAGCCTGGGTTCAGATATTTGGACTTTCTGCCAATGAAGTACTTTATGAAGGTGATGTATTTCCAGACCAGGGACCCAATCACCTAAAGCTTTTTGATGATAGTGGTTTTATCGTAGCTTCTGGTAATGCTGGAGCCCTTGAAGTATTTACTCCCGATGGTAATTATTTATTAGGTGCTCAAGATGAAAGAATTAAGTGGTATTATCCGCAAAACGCTACAACAGTTCTAAAATCAAAAGAACTAAAAGTAAAAGAAAAAAAGAAAAAAAACAAACCCAAAGATGAAACTGCCGAATCCTGACCCCTACTTCAAACCTATTTTATTAGCGACTTTGGCGGTTTTTGCTCTAAATACTATTTTCTTTTTGCCTTTTGCGCTTGCGCCGGTTTTTACTTATTTATTTGGTGGGTTTTTGGCGCTGTACCTCTTCTCAAAAGAAATCAAACAACGCAATATAGAAGCAGATCTTAGTGTGCTCGACGCGACCATTGTCGGACTGGGTACTGGAATCCTTGTCGGCGGCTTGCTTTCGTTAGTTATGTCATTTAAGTTACAGGATCCGAATCTTAAGCAAATGATTATCGATATTGTGAATCAAAAAATGCAAATGAAGTCCCAGCAAGAGTTCAAGGTCTTAACGGAGCTTGGTCCCTCGTTTATGGTGGTAACGGCGATAGTTACGATGATTTTAAGCGCGGGCACTTGTTTTTTTGGTAGTATTTTGGCTTTGCCGTTTTTGACTAAGTCCAAAAAATAATCCGCAACTTTTATTTACAAAAATTTTTATAAGCTATAATTTTTCTGGCTTTTCGGTAAAAGGTAATTTTGCCAAAAATAATTTTTATCCTAAAACGAATAAGGTTTTTTATCGAGGGGCTTTTAGATCGCCTTTTTGACGGGTTTTCAGTGCGATTATGTTTTTGCTGTCATAAAAAACGCGCCGAAATATCTAATGGTTTTTTTTGTGATTCTTGTTTTTCTGAACTAGATATAGATTTTTCCAAAACTCAAAAACAAATTAATTTTAGTGAAGCGGAATTAAATTTTTTATTTGGACAAGAGGATTTTTCTTATCCGCGAATTTATTATGCTTATTTATACGACGATAAAATAAAATTTTTTATTCGTGAATTCAAGTACCGAAGACCTTACTATGATTTTTTTGCGGGCAGTTTACTAAAAGATTATTTCCTAAAAAACAAAAATTATATTATTGCTGATATCTCTTCGGATTTCTATGGGCGCGCCGTGGTTACAAGCTCCCCAAAGCCGCTCAAGATCTGGGTTTCGTACATGCCAATGTTCAAGGCTAAATATTATTCTAGATCTTTTAATCAAGCAAAATTACTTGCCTATAAAATTTTTTCTGAGCTAAAATTAGAGCTCGCCCAAAATCCTTTTTATTGTTTTTACCAATCAGCAAGCGGACTTACTAATAATCCAGTCACTAATATTGAATTCATTGATGATCTTTTTATCCGCTCCAAAAACACAGCTAAGCTCTACGAAAAAAACCGACAAGAACGAATCGAGATCATGTCCGAGAGCATCAGTATTAATGAGGATTTAAATTTAGATATTGCTAGTGATTATGAAAATATATTTTTGGTCTTCGATGATATCGTTACCACCGGCGCAAGTTTTATTTCTTGCCACCGTGCTTTTTTGGCTTCCAGATTCGCTCAGCATGATATTTTTTATATAGCTTTAGCTGGAAATAATTAGCACCCTAGATTAAGATAAGCGCCGCCCTTTCTGAAAAATATCCTAAAATTAGTTTTTTTTTGCTTTTATTCTGCTAGAATACACCAGGGACAATAAATAATGTTAACACCTACCGATTTTAAAACAGGACTCACAGTTAAGTGGAAAGGGCAAATCTGGCAAGTAGCCGAGTTTTTGCACGTAAAACCCGGAAAAGGCGCGGCTTTTGTTAGAACTAAGCTAAAAAACGTCGAAACCGGCTCTATGAGAGAAGAATCCTTCAGGATGAACGAACAGTTCGAGCCCGTTTTTGTCGAGCGAAAAGAAATGCAATTCCTCTACGCGACAGGGGATCAATACAGCTTCATGGATATGAAATCTTACGAGCAAATGGATATCGATAAGGCCACTTTAGGCAATGATATTACTGACTTTCTAAAAGAAGAAATGATTTGTACTATGGTCATTTCAGAAGGTAAAGTTATGGGCGTAGATCTACCGAACTCGATCGAGCTCAAGATCGTAGACACCGCACCTAACGAAAAAGGTAACACTTCATCTGGCGGCACCAAGCCCGCTAAGCTCGAGACCGGTGCGATGATAAATGTGCCGTTCTTCGTCGAGACCGGTGAAATTATTAGGCTAAACCCTAAGACTAAGGAATACCAAGATAGAGTAAAATCATGAGCAACGACAAACTACCAGTAGATAAAATCAAACAGCTTTCCGAAATCCTAAAAGATCAAGATCTTACAGAGATTGAAGTAGAGATGGGTGACCTAAAAATCAAGGTCCGCAAAGAATCTTCTGTGATTCACGCAACAGCCCCAGCGCCTGTCGCTCCAGCGGCTACTGCACCTGTCGGCGCGCCCGCTAGTCCCAAATCAGCTCCCTCAGCTGATTTGTTCGAAGTAAAATCTCCAATGGTCGGAACTTTTTATGCTTCTCCTTCCCCTGATGCTGCTGCCTTTGTTAAGGTCGGCGATAAAATCAAGAAGGGTGATGCTCTTTGTATTATTGAAGCGATGAAATTGATGAATGAGTTACCAGCAGAGGTTTCTGGCGAGGTTGTAGAAATTTTAGCTAACAATGCTGATGCTATTTCATACGGTCAAGTCATCATGAAAATCAAAAAATCTTAGTTTGCTTGACGATCTAAAAACCATTAATCCTGAATTGCTCAAACGAGCTCTGACACACAGCTCCTACTCAAAAGATCATCCCGATTGCTTACATAACGAAAGAATAGAATTCTTCGGAGATTCAGTCCTGAAGCTGGTTTTCACCAAGTATCTATATAACCGTTTCCCTGATTCGGGCGAAGGTCTTTTGACTAAATATCGCTCTCGCTTGATTTCTGATGATTTGATCGCGACTATAGCTGAACAAAAACTAAATCTCGCTCAGCATATAAAAATTTCTCAAGCCATGAAACATCAGCGCACCCCGAGATCGATTTTGGCAGATGCGCTGGAAGCCGTTGTGGGAGCGGTTTATATCGACAAAGGCTTGGAGTTCACTGAGGCTTTTATTCTGGCTCTTTGGCAAGATTTTATAGATCAAGCTCTTGTGGATGCCGTTGAAATTGATTTTAAATCCTTGCTTCAAGAACAGCTCCAAAAAAAACACAAGGAGCACCCTGTTTAC
>JBILGG010000159.1:0-4043 GCA_044351165.1 Candidatus Caenarcanales bacterium
CAAAAATAAATAACTAAGCCTATAAGCAGCCAGATGCCAAATCTTTGCCAATTAGCGATACCTAGCTCGGTCATTAAATAAGAGCAAGATATTAAGCCCATGACAGGAATTAAAGATAACTTTTTCCAGGCGGATAATATTACCATTAATAATATTAAGCCAAAAAAAGTAAAATAAGGGAATTTTTGTAGAAATTGATCCCAGCTAGAGCCCGCTCCCGAATCTAGGCTGAAAAAATTCACAAAAAAGCTCTGGTCATAAACAAACAATAAAAGCGCGCCGATAAGAATAATGATAGGGAAAATATAACGCGAGTTTACGTAAGGAACCACGAATTTACCTTGGTGTTCGTTTTTGGGGAGCATTAAAATGCCCGCGCAGACCGAAACAAACGCAAACAAAGTGCCGATACTATTCATATCAGTGGCGATTTCAGAATCCAAAAACAAAGCTGGAATTCCCACCATAAAACCCATCACGATAGTAGCAAAAGTAGGTGTTTGGAACACCGGGTGGATAAAAGAAAACTTCTTGGGTAGTAACCCATCTCTGCTCATCGCCATCCAGATTCTTGGCTGAGCGAGCTGGAATACCAGAAGCACGCTGGTAGTGGCGATCACAGCGCTAAGCGCCAAAATCCCACCAAGCCAATTCAGACCCACAGACTCAAAAGCCACCACCAAAAAATCACCGACATTAAGCTTAGAATAATGCACCATGCCCGTAAGCACGACAGAGATTGCGATATAAAGTCCTGTACAAATAACTAGAGAATTGATCATACCTTGAGGAAGGTCTTTTTGGGGATTTTTACATTCCTCGGCTGTGGTAGAAACCGCATCAAAACCGACATACGCAAAAAACACCGCCGACACGCCTTTCATCACGCCCTCCAGACCGTTAGGCGCAAATGGCACCCAATTTTCTGGGTTTACATAAAACATCCCGACCAAAATCACCAGAACTACCACGATAACTTTAAAAGCCACCATAAAAATAGTAGTGTTTCTGGATTCTTTAACACCGACATAAACAAGAGCAGTAATTCCCACCACCACCAAAAACGCTGGTAGATTGATAATCAGCGGCACGCCTGCCAAGCGCGGAGCGCTCTCCCAGAGAGCGTTTAGCTGGGTGATATAAGGTGAGATCGGCTCGCCACTAGCGCTAAGCTCGAGGAATTTTTCGTGAGCTTTTAGCGCGCCAGTAAAACTAGTCGCCAAAAACTCAGGTATATGAATCCCTAGATTAGTAATAAAACTGGTAAAATTCGCTGACCAAGCGACAGCCACGGTAATATTCCCGATAGCGTACTCTAGGATTAGGTTCCAGCCGATAATCCAAGCCACCAGCTCGCCAAAAGTCACATAAGCATAGGTGTAGGCACTGCCCGCAATAGGCACTCTGGAAGCGAATTCAGCGTAACAAAGCGCGCAAAAAGCGCAAGTGATCGCCGTAAACACAAACAGCAAGGACACCGCAGGTCCGCCATTAAAACACGCGCGCCCAATAGTCGAAAACACGCCAGCCCCGATAATTGCCGCCACACCCAGCGCAGTCAAATCGCGGGTAGTTAGAATTTTATTCAGGGAAATATGCGCGCCGCTATCAAGAGAGCCTTCCGGGGCCTCGTCCATAGATTTGCGTCTAAATAGATCTTTAATGTTAAGCATAAATTTAGATTATACAGGGTCGCGCCTGCATGCCGCACGCTTAAAAAGTTGCGGTGGTTTATCTGAAGCCCATGAATTTGCGATCTTTTTTACTAAATCGATCTAGGCGCGGGATTTCAGATTTTTTGACATTAAAGCTCATCAGCTCTTTACCACGCAAGACTTCAAGCTTGACCTGGGCGTGTTTACCAAGCTCACTCAAGGCAGAAATCTCACTTAGGTTACGAGTCATTAGATCATTGATTTTGGTAATTATGTCCCCTTTTTGCAAACCCAATTGCCCAGCCGAACTCAAAGGGTGCACGCTTTTTACTCTCAGACCTTTTGAGCTAGGCTTAAGCGCCAGACCATAGCTCTTGTCCATGATTTTAGGTAGGTCGCTTAGAAATTGGCGGTTAATATTAGAGCGATCTGCATATCTATAACACGCATTTCCACTTTGATTCCAGCCACTTACTTTTTCTTGCTGATCTACAGTGAATCTTAGGCGACATTCATTTCGCGAGTAAGCGCCCTGTAGCTCACCGTATCTAAAATTCACATCCCCGGACCCATCGCTTCTAATATCTCCATTTAAAATCGAGTTATTCAAAATCGGATTTACCAGAGAAGAATTTATTCCAGGGTTGTTCAAAGCCGGATCATTCGCGGGGTTATTAGGGTTCTGTGGGTCAAACGGGCTTAAATTAAAACTGTGCTCCTCAAAGCCAAACTCCAAAATTTTATCTGTACCGCTATAGCTGATATCCTTGGGTCTACCAAAATTTTCTATTAAACTAGATTGTTTATAACCTAAGTAAGAATCCATAACCAAGTTAAAAGTGCGATCTTGATCACAAGAACTTAGTAAAACTAAACAAATTAACAAAGATAAAATTTGCATAGTTTAATTATATGGCTCTAGCTTGGGGCTGGGGTGGAAAGACGGGCTATTATCTTAGTTACGCAGAAACGGTAAGTGCGGTCCCATAGGCTCTAATTTCCAGCGGATTCTTGATCAGTTAATCCTGCAAAAACTTTCCCAGAATTAGCTGCTGATCTAGCTTGCTCAGCACAGGTATCATTAGGCAAGGGTAATATTAATTTGGATAGGGCTTCTCCTGGTTTAGATGTTTGCGGATCTATTTGATGAAATCTTAGATTTCCATTTCCGTCAGACTGTATTACTAAACTATTTATATGATATTTTTCATTAGGTTTTCTATATCTTTCAGCTAAAACTATTTCCCACTTATCTTTTATATTTAGATCTGCTGGACATCTAATAGGCACAGGGATATCATTATCTGTATTTTTGGTTTCGTCGTCATCTGTGTCTTTGAATACTACAGTTCCATGTGTGGAGTTTGTATCTTTTAGTGTTATTTTACCTGTATTTGTATCGTAAAGTATTTCGGCATGGTTCCTTGAGATTTGACCCAAACCAATATGTATCGCATTAGTGGGTAACCTACCAATTCCTAGAGCCATAACGCCTCCGTTCATTTTTATATTTTCTTCATTAAGAGTAACAATTGGACGAAGATTTGCAGTAGATCCACTCGTCGTATGAAGTGGATTATTGCTTCTTACTTGTATTAAACTAATTCCTGGAGATTTCAACATACAAATAATAAATCTAATTATAACATAATATTGACAATAATATATTTTAATTTATATTGTCCATGAGCTAATTGTAACAATATTACAATTAGCTTTAGTAACCACAAGGGTTTTAGCTGATTGTGAAAATATCCAATTGTAATATTATTACAATTAACCCGCACAAAAACCCGCGCAAATAACACCGTAAACAACAGCACAAAAACCCGTCTAAAAACCCGCGTAAAAACCCGCACAAAAACCCGCACAAGCACAGGAATTTACAACTTACGCGCTTTAGTAGCTCCCACAGGGCTTTTAGGACCAGTTACCGCCTCTTCAGCGCCGTTAGCGGGCTCAAGCAAAGCGCTTGGCTGGGGAGCGGAGTGCTGGGTCCCGGTGAGGGTCTTGAGAAATTTTACGATCAGAGCGTTTTCTTCATCGCTGAGTTTTTTGCCGACCTGGTATTCAGCCATGATCCTGACTGCTTCTGGCAGGCTCTTGGTATTACCGTCGTGCATATACGGGTAGGTCAGCTCGACATTTCTAAGGCTTGGCACTTTGAATTTGTGTTTATCACTGTTTTTGCGGGTTACATTGAATCTGCCGTTATCTTCGTTTTTGTGAGGCATGGTCTTAAGCCCGTTAAGCCCGCCAGCTCTATCCGCGAAATAATCTTTTTGCTTGCCCATCAGCTCAAAACTCTGACCGCCAATTGCAATCCCTGAGTGGCAAGTAGCACACTGATGTTTTTTAAATAGTTCGTAGCCTTTTCTTTCTTCGGCG
>JBILGG010000163.1:0-3946 GCA_044351165.1 Candidatus Caenarcanales bacterium
TACTGCATAAACCAAAAACACAAACAAATTCTCTTTTTCTTCAGTGAGAATTTTTACTAGTCTTATTACAGGCTCGACCTTCTTAGGGTAATTGGAATCTGAATTCTGATAATTCATCGCTAATTTCATTATATTGTAGAAGTTAAGGATTCGCTGAAAAACGAAGTTTTGAGGCGGAATCCGCTTAACAAAAATTTTAAGGATCCACTCCTTGAGCCAAGATTCTCTCTTGGCTCAGGGTTGAAAAATTGACGAAGTCGAATTTTTCAGTGGATCCTTAAATTAGGGTTTTACTCCAAAGCTAGCTTGAATCCAAAAAAACAAGCCAGTATCGAAAAACAAACCGAAGCTATTACATAAATAAGAGCAGTCAAGATTTTTCCTGATTGTAAATAATTTATAGCCTCGAGACTAAAGCTACTAAAGGTAGTCAAGCCCCCAAGGATACCGGTATTCACCAGTGGCCCCAGGTCAGATTTAGTAAGGCCAATTTTTGTACTAAAAAATCCAATCAAAAAAGACCCCAAAATATTTACAAATAATATCGGCAAGGGAAGATAAACAGTCGCCAAATAGCGCATAAGACCGCCAAAAGCAGAACCAAGCATAATTTTTAGAAAAATGGGCATAATAGTATTTTAAGGCATTTATAGGACTAAATGCTAAAATTCATGCAATTGCTTTTGGATTAAGCCAAGACCAACTCACAAGATGACACTAATAACCTCTGCTCCTCATTTAGATGTTTTGGCTTTGATAATTCAAGTCTGTGTTTTACTTCTTTTTGCAAAATTATTTGGAGAGCTTGCTCAAAGACTTAATCAGCCAGCAGTTATCGGGGAAATTCTTGCTGGTATAGTTTTGGGTCCTTCTTTATTAGGTAAAATTTTGCCGTTTTTTTATGGGACGGTAATTCCAGCTAATCCCACTCAATGTCATTTAATTGAAATTGTTAGTTTGATAGGTGCGATTCTTTTGCTCTTGGTGACAGGGTTTGAGACGGACCTGAATTTTATTTCTCGCCACGGCAAGACTGCACTCTTGGTTTCTTGGGGCGGAATTATTCTGCCGCTGGTGACGGGATTTTATCTCGGTAAATATTTGCCAGATTTTTTACTTGCTAATCCCGCTCAGCGAGATGTGTTCGCGCTTTTTATTGCAACAGCGATGTCAATATCTGCAATTCCGGTGATAGCAAAAGTTTTGATCGACATGAAACTTATACGAAGGAATATTGGGCAGATCACTATCGCTTCAGGCATGATGGATGACACTATCGGCTGGATCTTACTATCCATAGTACTTGGCATGGTTAGTAATGGTGGCTTTTCGTGGGTGAATTTGTTTGGTTCGGTTTTTAAGGTGTTTTTGTTTATTTTGCTAAGTTTTACTGTGGGCTTTTTCTTCGTGAAAAAAGCACTTTCTTTTGTGCAGGATAAATTTAGTGATAATGATAAGGTTTTGTCTTTTGTGATGATAATGACTTTTGCGTGGGGCGCGTTTGCGCAGGCTATGCATCTGGAAGTCGTATTTGGTGCCTTTGCCATGGGGATTATGTTTGGGCAGATGCAAAGATTTCCTCATCATACAATTGAAAACATTAAAAGCTTTGCTATGGGAGTTTTTGCTCCGATATTTTTTGCGCTTGTTGGACTGAAAGTAGATATTGGTGCACTGATTGATCCTCAGCTTGCTTTGATATCTCTCTTGGTAATTTTGCTTGCTAGCTTCGGTAAGATATTTGGGGTTTATATGGTAAGCAGGTGGATACTCAAACATGATCGCTGGACGGCTTTGAGCTATGGAGCCGCTCTTAATGCTCGCGGTGGAATGGAAATCATCGTGGCTTCTATCGGTCTTTCTGCCGGCATTCTGAGCCGTGAGATGTTCTCGATTATTGTTTTAATGGCGGTGGTAACTTCTATCATGGCTCCTTTGATTTTGAGATATACGCTAGTGCATCTTAAATTTGATGAAGATGAGCATAATCGCTTACAAGAAGAAGAGCTAAAAGATATGAGCTTGATCAAAAACATTTATAAGGTTTTGATTCCAGTCAGGTTCCAAGCCCAAAAGGATTATGTTTTTATGCTAACTCAAGCTGTAAAATTTTATATTCTGGAAAAAATATCAGCCAAAAACCCACTATCCATAACGCTTTTAAGTGTGGTTTCAAAAGATCAAAAAGAAGAAGCAAAAAAAATGCTTGATGTTTTGGGTAAAAACTTTAATACTAAGGAGCTAGTAAAAAAAGTTATTGAATCAGATGATGTTACTAATCAAGTACTAAATGAAGCCCAAAAAGATTACGATATGCTTATGCTTGGCACGGTAAACTCGGATAAAAATTCTGATTCTCTATTCTCGCCAGTTACCGATAACCTTGTAAGGCTCTCGCCAAGCCCGATTACGGCTGTTGTCTATGCTAAAGATATCCAAGAGAACTGGAAGCCAAAAAATATTTTGGTTCCGATAAACGGCTCTGTCGCTTCGCGCAATGCCGCGGAGTTTGCGTATTTTTTGGCGTCTCAAGAAGATCAAGTGACGATCTTGAATATCATTTCTCGCGATCGTAATTACTGGGGACATTTTATTTATAATAAGACTTATAATGTGCAATCAGTGATCGCTCACTCGCTTGTAGATGAGCTTGTAGATCTAGGTAAATTTTACAAAGTCTCAGCAAAAGGCAAAGTCAGAATTGCAAATGATTTAGAATCTGAAATCGTGACTATCACTAATAGTGAGGATATAGATCTAATTGTCTTGGGCACTAGCATTAAGCCAGCTTCTGAGCGGTTGTTTTTGGGACCCACGGTCGAGCGCATTATTAAAAATGCTCATTGCCCGGTTGTGATATTAAATACTTACTAGGGTTGTTACAGAATCGTTTACAGTGGATCCTTAAATATCAATAACTATATTGGTTAAAATCCAGTGATTAAGCTTGTCTTCATCGTTAATTATATGCTGAAGCATATAACCAAGCTCTAGAGCGAGGTTCTGGTTCACTCGATAGCCACCTCCGATAAAATATCTATTCTGCGCAAAGCCAGAAGGTACGCCTCTATTATCGTTATAATTTACAAATGCTTCGTCCCAAGTGATAAAAGTAAATTTTTCGTTTTTGACTAGAGGCATGTCTCTGTCTAGCCTGAGCATATATCTCAGTGTCGGCACATCTTCATCGTGCGGGATAAGATTATGCTCTTGGCGCAAACGATGCATGATTCTATTGCCTGCAAGCTCGTGGTTCACCATAACCTGCGCCCAGACAGCGTTTTCGTGGGTAAAAGGCTCGTTAAAAATAGCGAACCAATCATAACCTACCCAAAGAGAAGTGTGCTTATTAAGGCGGTAGGCAAGTCCGGTCCTGGTAAAAAACAAAGCAAGATCACTCATGTTATCGTTTACGCGGGTATTTAGAAGCTCCTGGATAAAAAACTTTTCTCCAAGCGGTAGATTAATAGTAGTAAAATTCCACTCCCCGAAATCATTTTTAACCGCTAAAGCCTGTTCTGGGAGCCAGCTCTGGGCGAGCAGAATTAAAGCCAGGCTAATAAAAACTTTTTTCATAAAAAACTATTTTAGCACAAGAGATTTTTTTTCTAGTTCAAGTAGAATTTTGGGCACACTATCAGGATTCAGCGAGATCGAGTCGATACCGCTATTAATAAGGAATTCAGCGAAGTCGATTTTGTCGCTCGGTGCTTGCCCGCAGATCCCTACCTTGGTTCCGTGCTGGTGAGCTTGCGTGATGAGTGTTCGGATCGAGGCGAGCACCGCAGGATCAGTTTCATCAAAAAATTCAGCAAGCTTGTCAGAGTCGCGATCTACTCCTAAAGTCAGCTGGGTAAGATCGTTTGAGCCGATCGAAAACCCATCAAACAATTTGGCGAATTCATCAGCCAAAATTATATTAGAAGGGATTTCTGCCATCATATAG
>JBILGG010000164.1:0-3936 GCA_044351165.1 Candidatus Caenarcanales bacterium
TAAACAAAATTCGCATTTCTCCAGCCCAATATTTTTTCTGTGCCCTCGGCAAGAATAGCCTTATAACCCAGTCTATCAGCGGTGGCCGCAACACTGTTACTATAGATCAATTCAGTGTTTCTAAAAGTCTTACTAGTGTATCCAAATTCTTTTTGGATTAGCTCTTTATGTTTTTGGATTTGACGCTCGAATTCATTAGTGGAGTGTAAAAAAGAAAGACTGTGATAATAAGTCTCTGAGATCAACTCCACACAACCCGTATCCACAAGGCGTTTGAAGGAGTCTAAAACTTCTGGATTAAATCTTTTCATCTGCTCTATCGCTGTACCCGAAATAGAATATGAAATTTTAAACTCGCCATTAAATCTTTTGATTAGATCCAGCATGAGCTGATTTGTCGGCAAGTAACATTTATTAGCGACTTTATGAAAGATCTGGCAGTTAGCATCGTCGGCCTCGTAAAAATGAATTCTATTAATATCAAAAATTGTGTATTTGCGAAGTCTTTTGGGCTGATGAACCTGAAAATAAAAGCAAATGCTTGGCATGATCTGATTATAGCTTTATGAGGCACAGGTCGTCATAAATTTCTTTGACTCTTTGGGCAGAATTTATCCACTGAATGTGCTTGAGCTCTTCTGACGCTTGAGTCAGTAATTCTTTTTCAAGAGCTGGGTATTTTACAAGAGCAAAAATCATATTAGCTAACTCATTTGTGTCCCAAAAATCCACTTTTAATGAGTGACTCAGCACTTCTGCCACTCCAGATTGCTTAGATATTATCACCGGCACATCAAATAAAACCGCCTCTAGACAAGAGATCCCAAAAGGCTCAGAGACACTAGACATAACATAAACATCACTAGCTGAGAACACTTGCTCAACCTCTTCACGCTTCAAAAAGCCCGTAAAATGGACATTTCTACCTATGCGTAGTTCTGCAGCTCGCTCCACAAGCTTGTTTACCATATCACCGTAGCCAGCAATTACGAATCTAACTTTTTTGGTTTTTTTCAAAACCTTTGCGGCGGCTTCTAAAAAATAATCTGGACCTTTTTGAAAAGTTACTCGTCCTAGAAAGAGTACGATTTTTTCATCGGGTTTTTTCCTGATTAAATCAGCTTGCTTAGAGACTTTGGTGCGAGAGACTGCATTATGCACCACAGAAATTTTATTTGGGTCAATTCCATAAAATTCAATAATATTATTTTTTGTAAAATGACTAACAGCTATTATCCTGTCGGCTGAATGAAGGGCGTATTTTTCTAAATCATAAATTTCTTTGTTGACATTAATTCCGCTTCTGTCAGTTTCAAGTGCGTGAACATGATAAACAAAGGGCTTGCCGCTATACTTACGCGCCTCAATTCCAGCAAGAGCAGTCATCCAGTCGTGAGCATGGATAATATCGTGCGGAGTTTTTTGTGAAATAATACCAGCGATATAAGAATATCTGAAAACTTCAGCAATTAAATTGGGACCATAATCCCCGCTAAAATGCAGATTATAACTTTCTTCTGAGACCTTGGTGTTTATCTTGGTATTATATTCTTCCAAGAATTTTAAATAGCCATCTTCAGTTATATAAGGTCTTATTGGTGAATCGATTTTTAGTACATTTACGCCAGCCAAAAAATCTTCATAGCTAAAATTAATATCTCGTCTATTGAGCTTAATATCAGAGCTTGAAATTAGCTTAAGATGTAATTTGGGATCAGGATTGGCTTTTAGGGTAGGTAGAACGAAGGTGATATCTACATCTAACTCGCTAAGAGACTTGGTAAGATCATAGCAAGCTACACCTAAACCTCCACTAATATGGGGCGGAAACTCCCATCCGAACATTAGAATTTTTTGACGCAAAAAAATCTCCCGAAAAAAAGTATAACTAAAACACAATTCTGATTGCCCAAAATTTTACTGAATTAGCTTAGATTTTTTTCTGAAAAATTCTTTTCCATTTTATAATCATATTGATGCTTAAAGAAGAAATTGCGATGACAGAAATCCTTAGTCCTGAAGAAAATATTGCCACTCAAAAAGAATGGCTGGAAGTAAATGGACTTGGTGGATACGCTTCAAGCACGCTCCTTAACTGCCATTCACGCAAGTATCATAGTTTACTTACCTGTGCAGATTTAGAAACTACCGAAAGATACATTCTACTTTCTAAGTTCGATGAAGAGATGCCAGATATTTATGTAACAAACCTTGATAAGGGTATTATCAAGCAAGATTTTTGTGAAATAGATTATCCCAAGTGGACTTATCAAATAAAAGATATAAACATAACAAAAGAACTTGTGATGTTACACGGATCGAATGCAACTATTCTTAAGTACACTATAAATTCCAAGTCCAAAAGAAACATCAAGCTAAAACTTAGACCCCTTCTGGCTTGCAGAAGCTTTCATCATTTAAGTAAAGAAAATTCTTTTTTTAATTCCATGACTCAAGAAATAGATCGCGGCATCAGTATAAAAGCCTACGAAAAAATTCCTGAATTGCTCTTACAGACGACTGGAGCTTATGAATTTACAAATGATTTTTCTTGGTATAAAAATTTTTCTTACCAAGAAGAAAAGCTCAGAGGCTATGATCACACCGAAGATTTAGCTAGTCCTGGTTATTTTACAATTACCGTTTCTAATAACAAAAGTTTTTATATAAGCGCTTCAGCTGAAGTTCAGGTTATCGATCATGAGGCAGTTTGGAACGATGAGCTAAAAAGAAGAAAAAATATATTCTCAAAATCAAAAGCTCCAAATAAAAATGATGTACTCGTAAAAGCTCTTGAAAAAGCGGCTGAAAGCTTTATCATCAAGACCAAAGACAACCGTTTTACTATTATTGCTGGATATCATTGGTTTGGATCTTGGGGCAGAGATACTATGATTTCATTGCCTGGACTTTTTCTAAAAACCAGTTACCAAGATGATTTCAAGAAAGTTCTTAGGCATTTTCTTGATTTTCAAAAAGATGGATTAATCCCTAATGTGATCGGACCAGATAAAGAGCACTCCGCGTATAACAGTGTAGATGCTTCTTTGTGGCTGTTTTGGGCGGTTCAACAATTTGCTAAAGAAACTCAAAAAACTGATTGGATACAAAAAGAATTTTGGGAAGATTTAAAAGAGATATTTAATGCCTACGCGAATAACCACTCATCAATAGTTAGATGCACCGAAAACGGTCTTCTAGACTCTGGTTCAGAGCAAGAGTCAATGTCGTGGATGGATGCTTGCCTCGATGGTAAATCAGTAATTCCCCGCTACGGTTATTTAGTAGAGATTAATGCTCTTTGGTATAACGCTTGTTCTTTTGTAAAAGAGCTTGCTATTAAATTCAAAGATCCTATTGCAAAAGACGCTGAGACCTTAAAAAATAAAATTCTCAATTCTTTTACAGAAACTTTTTATTGCTCTGAAAAGCGTTATCTAGCTGACTATGTTCGCGGAGATTACAAAAATTTCCAAATCAGACCTAATCAGCTTATTGCTTTATCCTTGCCGTACTCTCCAGTCGGGGACGAGCTTGTAGCTGGAATAGTAGAAATCTGCATTGAACATCTTTTTACCAATGTAGGACTTAAGACTCTCTCGCCACAAGACCCGGATTACCGTAAAGTTTACTCTGGAGATACTCATAGCAGAGACAGAGCCTACCATAATGGTACTGTGTGGCCATGGCTCTTAGGTCCGCTCGGAGACGCGCTTTTGAGGCTAGATAAAAAAAACAAACCTAAAGTTCGAAATATCGTTGAAGCTTTTGCAAATGAGCTTTTGGAACCTGGGGCTGGTTCTATCGCTGAAATTTATGACGGAGATTTCCCTCACCGCGCAAGAGGTTGTATTTCACAAGCCTGGAGCATAGCTGAAATCCGCAGATTATATCTTTTGAGTAATTGATTTTAAAAATCAAAATATATAAATCTTG
>JBILGG010000222.1:0-2927 GCA_044351165.1 Candidatus Caenarcanales bacterium
GGCGCTACTCTTGTAATTTATATGGGTATAGGAAATATTGTGAAAATCACTCAAGAGTTAGAATTATTGATAAAAGAAAAATTGCCGGCAATAATTATTGCAAATGCCAGCTTAATGGATGAAAAGGTCATTTACACCGATATTAATAATTTAGCTCAGCAAATAATAAATCATAATATTTCAAGCCCGGCACTGATATATCTAGGCGATAATATCGCGCTTAAAAAAGCCCTAAAACCCAATACCAGTGATTTTTTTATTGGTAAATGTTAGAATTAAAAAATGGAAATAGGATTAGGAAAAACTACTAGAAGAGCTTATGGGTTTGATGAAATAGCCCTAGTTCCCACCGGTAACACTCTAGATTTAGAGCTCTGCGACACCAGCTGGCGGCTTGGGAATTTTAAGCTTGAAATTCCAATAATCGCAAGTGCCATGGATAGTGTGGTGAGCCCTGATAATGCTCATCTGATAGCTAAACAAGGAGCCTTGCCTGTTCTTAATTTAATGGGGATTTATACTCGCTACGAAAATTACCAAGTAATTCTCGATCAAATTACGCAAGCCGATAACTCTCAGTTCCTGCAATTGATGCAAAAATTTTACCTTGAGCCTATAAAAAAAGACTTAGTCACAAAAGCAATAAAAACCATCAAAGATTCTTACGCTGGCTTGTCAATGCCAGTCGCTGTATCGATCGCGCCGTATCTAGCCAATGAGTTTCAAGAGTTAATCGAAAATGCTGGAGCCGATATCGTCATCATCCAATCGACAGTAGTAGGTCTTGAGCATAAATCAATTAAAAAGGATCCAAATAGCGAGCTAAAGCTTGAGGATTTTTGTAAGCGCTCTAAAATACCAGTAGTAGTCGGTAATTGCGTGGATTATAACATCGCTCTAAAGCTTTTCCAGACAGGGATATCCGGTTTGTTGATCGGAATTGGTCCTGGTAATGCGTGCACTTCAAGAGGTGTATTAGGCATTGGAGTGCCGATGGCGACTGCGATCGCGGATTGTAAAAAAGCGCGAGACGATCATTTTAAGCATAGCGGTAACTATGTACCTATTATCGCTGATGGAGGAATGAATATCGGCGGAGATGTTTGTAAGGCTATTGCTTGCGGAGCTGACGCTGTTATGCTGGGATCCCCCTTCGCGCGCACTCAAGAAGCGCCCGCCAAAGGCTTTCATTGGGGTATGGCTACACCGAGTCCGGTTTTGCCGCGCGGAACCAGAATCAAGGTGGGCACAGAATCAAGCTTAGAGATTTTGTTACACGGACCAGCCTCAAAAGACAATGGCAGTGAGAATTTGATCGGTGCTCTTAAAACCTCGATGTCCACACTCGGAGCTGAAACACTAAAAGAAATGCAAGAAGTAGAAGTTATCATCGCACCTTCAATTTTAAGTGAAGGTAAGCTTTATCAAACCGCCCAAAAACTGGGCATGGGACGTTAAATCGTGCCTAATATAAATTTTGTTTTGGTTCTTGCTGGAACAGAGCTTATAAATACTCCTGGTATTTCAGCGGCAGGCGCATCCTCAGAGCTTTTGAAGTACACCCCTGCGCTGGATGCAGAATTTATTTATTATGGAAAAACCAAAACTCTAGAGAAATTACCTGTTTCTCCCAGCGGAATAGTGAGCCCAGCTCTCATCGCTAAAGCCTGCTTAAATATACTGGGAGCAAAAATCCACATTATAAATCTTGGGGCGCACCAAAAACCTCAATGCCCGCACCTTGAATTCCATAGCTCGCAATCCCTCTGCCCAAGCACAGCTCAAGCGTTAGCTCCTGAAACAACTCTAGAACTTTTTGAAAGCGGTAAAAAATTTGCGCTTGATTTTAAACCTGAAGATGAGTTGATCATAGCTGAATGTGTAGTAGGCGGCACGACAACAGCACTTGGCTTACTGACAGGGCTTGGTTATGAATGTTTTGACTGGGTATCAAGTAGTATTCCGGAAGGGAACCATGCTCTAAAAAAACAGATTCTCCTTAAGGGTCTTACTCAGCTTAATTCCAGTCTAAAAAATCTTATCAGCCAAAATCCACTTTTTGCAATTAGTGCATTTGGAGATGCCATGCAAGCTTTTACTAGTGGACTTGCAATAATGGCAAGCAATAAAAATATCAAAACTACTCTTGCTGGAGGCTCCCAGATGCTAGCAATAAAATCTCTAATTGATAGACTAGAAAAAAAAACTACCATAACACTAGCTCCCAGCCCCTGGGTAGTAAATGATAAATCTGCTAATTACCAAAAACTTATTAATTTATGCACTCCAGACACCCAATACCGAGTTTTTGACTTAAGTCAAAAACTCTCAAACTCACTTCTAGACCAAGAAGTACGCTTATTAAGCAAAAATTCCTGCGCTCGGGAGCTTAGCTTAGAAGAAATTTTTAACCAGTATAATCAAGGCCATGTAAAAGAAGGAATTGGGATCGGGGGCTTGCTTAATGCAATCAATTATTTATAATTACTGTAAAATTTATAGTAATATGCTTAAACTAGAAAGTTATAAAAAATATCTAGGTCTTTTAGTTATAACTATAATAGCTGCATTTACTAGATTTAGTTATTCTATACCAGTAGCTTTTCATCCAGATTCGACAAAGTACTACGTGCCCCTACAAATTATTTATGAAAAAAACTTCTCTTGGATTTTGGATGTTATAAATTTTAGCTTAATAACAAGAATAATTAATTATTTCGTTCAATCTCTTTCAAATGGTGCGACTTCTAATATAATTTTTTATCAAAAAATCCTAGGTACCATATCTACAATACTGTTTTTTTTCGTCGCAAAAAAAATCTCATCTAATAAAACAGCCGTATTTATTAGCACACTAATCTTTTCTTTAAATCCGTTAATGCTTTTTTTTGAGCAAGTAATAATGCCTGAAGCTCTCTTTATATGCG
>JBILGG010000165.1:0-3886 GCA_044351165.1 Candidatus Caenarcanales bacterium
TGGCAAAAAAATAATTTACTTTTCGGAGTAGGCACTGATAGCAAGGCTTCTAATCACTCCCTGGATCTGCGCCAAGAAGCTAACCAGCTCAGCGAGCTTTCTGCGCGCGATAGATTCGAGCTGATCAGCTCTAGAGCCGCCCAAGTCCTGGATAAACAAAATTTAATCGGCACTCTTGAGCCGGGCAAAAATGCCGACTGGGTAGAGCTCGAGGTCTTGGATTCGAGCGTAAACCTTGATTTGGCAGACCCTTTTGAGCTGGTGATGGACACCAAAATCACCCGAGTAAAACAAGTCTATATCTCCGGAAAGCTTAAGTATGAGGCTGAATAATTTTAAACCAAGTTTAATGTTAAAATGGTAGTTAAAGCTTATGGCCACCAAAATATCTTCTCAAAACAAAGTAAAAGTTACTGCTAAAACTGTTTTTTTGGATGAATATTCCAAACCTGCCGAGCATAAATATCTTTATTGCTACAAAATCACCATCCAAAACCAAGGCACTAAGCGTGTCCAGCTCCTAAACAGGCATTGGATCATCATCGACTCTAATTCCAAAAAAGAAGAAGTCGAAGGGCCCGGCGTGGTCGGACTCCAGCCTACGCTTTATCCTGGTGAGAGCCACGAGTATTATAGTTTTTGTAATCTCGAGACTAATTTTGGGACTATGGAAGGTAGTTACGAAATGGAAGATGAGGACGGGGAGCGGTTTTTGGCGGAGATCCCGCGATTTTTCTTAGCTGAAAATTTAGCAGAATTCGATAAAGCAAAATTTCGTCGCGGACAAGTTATAAAACACAAGCTAAATAATTTTAGAGGCATAGTCGTAGATTACGATATGTACTTTATTAACGATGATGAGCTTTACCAGAAATGCCCCGACAAACCCGCTAAGGACAAGCCTTGGTACTATGTGCTAGTCGATAAAGCTAACGCTATTAGTTATGTCGCTGAAGAGTATTTGGAGATCGACGAGGATGATTCCGAAATCGAGCACACCTTGTTTCATTTCTTTTTTGATGGTTACGACAAAACCCAAAAGCTCTACAAGCGCAACAACAAAACTTGGGATAACTTGAAGAAGGGTTAAGCCCCAGCGTAAGCTAAAACTCTTCTGCGCATTAGGTTCCACTGACTGACATAATCAAAAAACTTCGTGCGAGCTTCGTTGATTTGGTCTTGCAATAAATTAGCTTCAAGCATATTAAAACCTTTTTCATGGATCTTAAGAGACTTGGTGAGGTTTTGGTATTGGTCGCGCAGACGCGATAAATCCTTAAACGCTTTTTCCATGTTTTCTTTTAGCTGTTCAAGCACAGTAAAATCTTGCGAACCAAAAAAATTAAAATTACTAACTTCAAGTTTTTTGCGCATGCGTTTTTCTTTCATCTGCATGCGTTTGCGCACAATGATTTCTTCGCGGATAGTTTTTAGGTTATAGGTCAAACCCACAAGGGATAAGGCTTTTATGATCCACTTAGAAGGATCCCAATCATACCAACGCGGCCCGTTGCGATAATCAGAGGCAAACTCGTGGTGATAATTGTGGTAGCCTTCGCCAAAAGTCAAAAACGCTGTAAACAAGTTGTCGCGCGCGCTGTGAGTGTCTGAGTAGGTTTGCTGACCGACACAATGCGAAAGAGAGTTAATCAGGAAAGTCGCATGGTGATTGATTACCGAGCGTAAAAATCCTGCGATAAAAATTCCACCAAACATATCGCCCCAAGACCAAGCAATTAAGCCAGGTAGCACGAAGCCCACAAAAATCCCCAACGGAATCCAGCACTGGTACTGCCACATTACAAGCGGGTCATTGACTAGATCGCCAGCGTTTTTGGCATCTTCAATCTGATCATCTTGCTTATAAAGCAACCAGCCCATGTGCGCCCAGAAAAAACCGCGCGTGATGGCGTAGGGATCCTTGTCCCTATCATCGACGTAATTATGATGGATACGGTGATCCAGAGACCAGAGCAGAGCCGAACCCTCAAAAGCTGAAGCTCCAAAAAACAAGAAAAACAAACGCACGGGCCATTTGGCTTGGTAAGCGCGGTGTGCAAAAAGACGATGATATCCAGCGGTGATACTGACTTGCGCGGCTGTCATAAAAGCAAAAAGCAGAATCATGGTATTCCAGTTAAACTTGCCGGCGCTCAGCCAATAATAAAGGCCAAAAATCGCCACGAAAGGCGAAACCAGGAGATATGAGCCAACTACCCAGTTAAATTTTTTATCCACTCTTTTTTTATTCAAAATAAGCTCCTAATTACTATTATACCACTGGGTGTTTCCGCTTACAATTGCAGACATTGTCTACGAATGTACAGCCTTTTCAAGATAAATCTCCTATACTTGCAGACATTCCTACGAATATACAAGCTTTTCAAGATAAATCTCCTATACTTGCAGACATTCCTACGAATATACAAGCTTTTCAAGATAAATCTCCTATACTTGCAGACATTCCTACGAATTGCCAAAAAAACAAAATAATAAATCTAAAGCCTCGCTACACATAGCGATTTATCTTAAAAAGACTGTACATTCGTAGACAATGTCTGCAATGCAATAAAATAAATTAGCAGTGAGCAATTCTACTCTAAACATCGCGCTAACAGGAGGAGGCACCGGCGGGCACATATATCCCTGCTTGGCGCTTGCTGAATATCTAAAAGAAAAATCAGCGCAAATAAATTTATTTTATTTTGGGAATCCAGAAAAACTCGAGAGCACACTTCTAAACAACCCCGAGCTAAAAGACGCTCAGGGACAGGCTTATAAGGACTATATAAAATTTATTTCGGTTCCCTCATCAGCATTACCAAAATTTTCTCAGGTTTTTAAATTAATAAAATGGTTTTTAGAATTTAAAAAAAACACTAAAATCGCTAAAGAAAAACTCTTAAAGGATAAAATCGATTTTGTGTTTGGGACTGGCGGATACGCTGCTGGACCGGTTTTTAGAGCTTGCCAAGAGCTTAAGATCCCTTACATCATCCACAACTTAGACGCGCACATGGGGCTTGCTAATCGTGCGTTTGTAAAATCAGCTTGGGCATTGAGTTTGGGGATTTGTGATCTTGGCATAGCACCAAAAAATAAAAAAGTTATCATCAGCGGAAACCCAATCAGCAAAAGATTTTTAACAGAATTATCCCAAGCGCAAACCCAAAAAACCACTAATGATAAAATGCATCTTTTGGTAACAGGCGGCTCTCAAGGCGCCCAAAGCATAAACGAGGCGATAGGACACAATCTAGAAGCGCTATCCAAGCTTAATATCAAGATCATCCACGTAACCGGCACGAAGACATACCAAGAATATGTCCAAGAATACCTCGGCGGCAACCCCGCTAAATATCCTAATTACAAGGTTTTGGACTACTCTCACGAGATGCCTTCGCTCTGCGCCTGGGCTGATAGTGGGGTCTTTAGAGCCGGAGCAATGACGATCGCGGAGATAACAGCCAGCGAAATCGTGCCGATCCTAGTACCTTTGCCGTGGGCGGCACACGACCACCAAAATCTCAACGCCAGATCTCTTGTGGAAAACGGCTCAGCAATTAGCTTGGACCAAGGTCAAAAAGATTTTGAGGAAAAACTCATGACTACCATCAAAAATCTCAGCGAGGATAAAAAACTTTTTGAATCAATGAGATCATCTATCGCCAAACTCACCAAACCTAATGCTGGTGCGAAGCTGGCTGATATTATAGTGGATGAGTGTTTGAGAATCAAAAACACCTAACCACAGAAAAAAACTTAGTCTTAATTACATAATCCAGTCTATCAGAGCCTTTCATGGAGACAACTTTATCCAGGTCTTTTGTTTTAAAGACAAGGTATTTTTCCCCAGAACCTGTTTTAGAGGACTCACCTAGAGTGC
>JBILGG010000166.1:0-3881 GCA_044351165.1 Candidatus Caenarcanales bacterium
ATTAACCATGAGCAAGTATAAAAAACTTACAATTCCAAGCTTGGGATTCGATAATTTATTTCTAAGAATTTGGTTTAGGGAAAAACCAAAAAAAGCTAGAGGCAAAGTTATCGCTAGAAGAAAAATCTGAAGTTCACTCATACTTATATAATACCATACAAAAGTATGGAGATCAAGGTTTGGGAGATAAATTATATTTAATCAAATAATTAGGTGCAAGTCAATATAAGTCTAAATTATCTTGAACTCAAACCCAGATTTTAAGCCATTTATTTTTTTGAAAAATTTTTTTTTCATATTATTTAAACTATGTATGATAATTTTATTCGTTATAACAGTTTTTTTAGCTTTATTGTCAGTACTTATTCTATAATTTTAATCTGAAAATACAGTTTTCTGTTTTTTCAAAATAAATATTTTAGTTAAATTTCTAAAGTATTTTGGGTTCGCTAAAAAACGAAGTTTTGAGGAGGAATCCGCTTCACAAAAAAAATAAGGATCCACTCTTTGAGCCAAGTTGAACTCTTGGTTTAAAAATGATTGTTATTGCAATTTTGTGGACCCTTATTAACAAACAATGACCTCGGTGACACTAGCTCCGCCAGACCAAGCAAAGGCTTTGGCCAATAAAAATTTTGAACGGTTTAATTCCCAACCTCCTATTTTGGCTCGGCAAAATTCCGAATCTATGTTGGCACCCAAAATAATTCATGAACCAAATGATGCCGATAAGAGTATTGTAGATGCTAACAATTCATCTAATTTATTAACCCAAAATTTCAAAACACCAGATATATCATGGACACAAAAACTCAATAAGCTATTACCTTTTGTCGATAAATATGCAAACTATTCTACGATTTTTGCAAACGTTGTTAATTTTTTTCTTCAAACACTTGATTTGAGTGACAGTAGCAGAAAAACGATTACTAATACTGTCGATTTTATTACAAACCTAAGTTTTGTCCCCTATGGTCTTGATGGTATGTGGAAGGGTATCAAAAAGAAAAATCCTTTTCAGACTTTTGGATTTTTTATGGAGACTGTTAGCGTGTGGTTCTCTAACCTTAAAACCAAATACCTAACTAGAGGTTTGGCTACAGGTACTGATCAAATATGGGTTGCAACGGACTATAAACTTGCCGGAAAGTATAAAGACGGTAATATGCTTAATTGGAAAAATGGTTTTGTTGATGTTCCAAAAGCTTCTTGGCAATTATTAAAAGAAATTTTTAAAGACCCTATTGGTACACTTGTTACAACCAAATCCAAGGGTCACCACGCGATTTTAAGCACTTTTGGTGATATTGTTGCGACTCTAGGGTTTGCAATAACCGGAAATGAGAGCTTTTTTGGTCCTTTAAGGGATATTTCAGGTGTTTTATTCGATTTTGAACTCTTGTTACGGGATAAATTGATGCAAAAATTCTCAGGAGTTTTCTTTATTTTAGAGAGTGCATTTGATTTTCTTGCAAGAATAATGGGTACTAATTCAATGCGTATAGCGGTAAACAGTTTATCCCACGCTTCTGGAAGATTAGCTTTATCTCTCTATAAAAACAGTGATCCAAATTAATTTATAAAACGCTTATCGGACCAGAATGCAGAAAGCTACAATTTTCTTATCGGATTACTTCTTGGTGGTGTATTGTACAAGATTTAAGGGTGAAACTATACTATCATCGATTAATCTTGCTTCGGTATTTGAAAATACCTCAAATCTATTTGAGCTAGATTGCCTTACAGCATTTTTAAGACTTGAAAAAACACCTGTAGTACCTTTGCTAATAAATTTTGAATTCTTCACTGTGATATCGTGAGTTTTTTCTATCCGATCATCTAGATTTTTACTAGCTCGTATATCAATTTTTTTCATATCGTCTTCAGAATTTATAAAATCAATTAATTTAGATAGATCTGAATTATCGATTTCTTGGCGAGAAGATTTTTCTTCCTGTATCTGTTTATCGAGCTTTTTGTACTGAGCTAAATACTCCCCTAAGGTTATATTTTTGTCTTTGATGGGGTTTCTAGTGAGATTCATTAAAAAACTTGCATCTAATTTAGGCTGTGGTTTTTCGACTTCTTTTTTAAACTTAAGGTTGTTCAGTTTGTTTAAAATCTCATCAAATTCAGGATCTTGCATAAGTAATTTATATGTAAACCACAACAAAAAAATCTAATACAAAAAAACTATTTATTAATTTACTCTAGATCAAACGACCTAGGAAACAGCCAAATCGAAGTTTAGAACTTCATCTATAAAATTCTTCATTTTGGTAAAAGATTTTTGTCCAGGTCTAGATTCAACTCCACTCGATACATCCACCATAAAAGGCTCTGTGACAGCCAAGGCTTCTTTTATATTTTCAGAATTTAGTCCACCAGAAAGAGCAAGATTATAACCCAGATTTTTTTTTGCTTGTACAAAAATTTGGTGATCAAAGACCTCGCCTGATCCACCCAAAAGCTCTGGATCATTGGTTTTGGTGTCTAAAATAATCAAATCAGAACAGTTTTTAAATTCTTGAATATCTTCAAGATCATCGACTGAATTTACTCGAAAGGGTTTAAAAACTTTATAACCAAGTAATCTTAATTTTGATAAATCGTTCATGCTTAAATTGGCATAGGGTTGGACTATTCTAAAACCTATTCTAGAACAGGTACTGATAATGCTATCAACAGAAGAATCCTTACACAAAAAAACTGATTTTTGACGTTCAGCTTCGCTTAGAGATTTAAAAATTTCTTCGATTTCTGTAATGGGAATATAACGCGGAGACAATTCAATATTTATAAAACCAATATAATCAGCACCAAGATTTAAAGCATTTTTTGCATCAATTAAATTAGTAATTCCGCAAATTTTAATTCTAGGTTTTACAGACATAATTCTAATAATTCCTCTGATAAATTTATCTGTAATTTTTTTTCGGTCGGATTAACAGATATAATATATTCTTCCACAAAGGGCACCAGAAGATCACCCTTAGCCTTAAAATCTTCAAAAAGCCTTACAAATACAAGCTTTTGACCGATTTTAGAATAGTTTGTAACTACGCCAATTTCTTTATTTGCCTGGTCAAAAACCTTAATTCCGATTAAATCTGAAATATAAAACTCATTATCTAATAGCTCCTCATCAAGCTCAGCAGAGACGTATCCACTAAGGTTTTTGGCCTGATCAAGAGACACGATATCTTTAAAACAGACAAGTACAAATTCTTTGTGGAACCTTATAGAAACAGGAGTATAAGATTTTGAATCAATAAAGAGTGATGTAAAAGTTTTAAACAATTCCAGATCATCGACAAGAGGAAAAATTTTTATTTCTCCGCGAACCCCATGAAAACCAGAAATATTACCTACGACTCTGAGCATTAAATCATCTCCATATTCTCATCGTTTAGATTTATATCGTTATTATTAATTCCACGTAGAATAGAATTACAAATCTTTAGCATAACAGGATTTAGCTTACCTTTGAAACTACTTTTTAAAATTTTTTGTTCACTAATTCTAAGAATACTGTCCTTCCAGGTACTAACATCATAATTTATAGAATCAATCCTATCAAATAAAAGGTCTTCAATCTCCGACTCAATAGGAATAACAAGTTCACTAGCACTAGCATCACCTTTTATGAGTACTTTAACGCAATTGGTTTTAGTATTTTGTTTTATATAAAAATGTAGTTTATTATAATTAAGAGTTTTTACAGAAATAGAGCAAACGCAATCAGGATGCTGAACATCTTCATCATCATCGTCGTCTTGTTCTTCCTTCTCATCATCATCAGGGTTATGATCTTTTTCGTTAAATTCTTTACGGAGTTCTTCTTCATCTGTTAAAAACTCATCATCAAGATCAGCAAAAAC
>JBILGG010000167.1:0-3856 GCA_044351165.1 Candidatus Caenarcanales bacterium
GCTTGCCACTTAGACCAAGACTCCATAGATCTAACGACTAGCAAGCAAGCGCTTGAACTCTATAAGATTGATCGCTACGGCTTAGATAGCATGGATAGAAGAATTTTAGAAATTATTCAAGACCTTTATAAGGGCGGTCCTACAGGACTTGAGACCCTTGCAAGCGTAACCGGCGAGGACAAAACCACTCTAGAAGATTACTACGAGCCATTTTTGATCCAGAGTGGGTTTTTGGTGCGCACCCAACGAGGGCGCATGATCACGGATAAAGCCCGAGAATATCTCTTAAGTTCAAAGCATAAATAATACCGTATAATAAAAATAATGGACCAGCGCAGGGCCCTAATCGGATCATTAATAGGAATTTTTGTTTTTACCGTTATTACATGGGTAAACGGTCGCACCTGGGAAAGTCTAGAGAGCCAAATTCTTCAAGGACAATCCGCAATAAGTTTGTTTAACCAAAACAGATACAGCGAGTATGTAATTTTTGATTTTGACGAAAACAGTAAGCTAGAATTCGCTGAAAAAAACGAAACTGAACAAAAAGATTTTTTACTATCACTTGTAAATCTTGTCGGTAGCCAAAAAGCCAACACTACCTACCTACTAGTAGATAGAATTAATCCACTCAATATCCAAGATCTGGATCTAGAAATGAGCCTAGATGGCACCGGCACTCTTGCTAAAACCCTTAATTTTAGTGAGGTTCAGCCTAAGCTCATCACGGCTGATGGTGAGCTCTGGCTGGATCAAAAGCAATACGAAAGCTACCAATACTCCACAAAAGAACTTCTAGAAGAATCTATTCCCAGCAAGCTTATCCCAGATGCAAAAGTTGTCATTGTCTCTCCAGAACTTAATCTTTCTGGAGAAGACATAAACTTACTTATTAATTATTTACACAAAAATTGGGTGGCTTATTATCGACTACCGAAGATTGTTTTATTTTTGATCTGTGCTTTTAGTGGGGTTTTTCTGGCGGCTTTTGTTTATTGGGCAAGAATTTTAGTATTTTTTGGATTGCTGGTACTTGGAATTCTGGCTGGCCAAATAGCCTATAACGCGTATAACCTGCATCTAGAGATGATTCCAGCCATGATCTCCCTAGTAGGAATTTTAATTCTATCTAATCTCTTTGATCTTAATTTAATAGCAATAAACCGAAAAGAAATTTTTAAATCCCAAACTGAAAATAACCCCACCATAAATGAATTTAGCCAAATCAGCTTATCGACACCTTTTTTAGCACCCAGTGAGCCCGCTCCAGCACCGATTCTGGAAGGTAGCTTCTCAAAATCCAAATTGTTTTTGGAGCTTGAGGATCATTTTGAAGATATAGCCTTGCAATTCCAAGAAAAAACTCTCAGGTCTGTAGATGCTGTCCAGGAGAAGATTTCAGAGCTTTTAGAATCTACCGATATTGCTGATAAAGACGCTATAAAAGTAAGCTTGCTCAGACATGGGTTTGATAATTTAATAGAAGATATTGATGCTATTTTATTTAATCTTGTACCTTTCAAGTTTGAAGGAGAGCAAGGATTGATAAATATTATCGAGCTTTACGCAAGTAAGATTTTTTTACTCAGCAAGGGCAAGCTCCAAATCGGCATAGAGACTGAATTCCCGGTGCTTAAATTCGAAAAAAACCAAAAAATAAACATCTACCGCATTTTACAAAAGCTTGTAGATCTAGTCAGGGAGACTAACACAGACAAAATAGGACGCGGGCTAAATATCGCAATCAATATCAGCACTTCAGCAGAAGATAAACGCATGCTCAAATTTAGAATCAGCTACGAAGGTAAGACTATCGATCAAGAAGATACTAATAATCTAAAGCTCAATGAAATCTACCAGCGTGTGACTGCCTTGCCAAGCTCGAGCTTCACTATTAAAGAGCGCAGTCTAGCCCAAGGCTCTAGACAACTCACTAACTATATTGAGCTCACTACTCCCAAACCCGCTCACCTACTGGGTCATAACCATAACCCCATAGATTTACTTAAGAACCATTCTTAGTATTTTTGTAAAGCGGATTCCGCCTCAAAATCGTTTTTCAGCCTCAAATGAATTCTTAATGCTTTTCGTCTTTTTTAGATTCTTCTTCAGATTTTTTAGCTTGCAATTTTAGCTTTTCGATTTCGGCTCTAAGCTCTGGATCATTGATAGAATCTAGATCTATAGAGTCAAGAGTTTTAAAATTAAGTTTAAAAGAAAAAATTCCTGTCATATAAAGAATGGTTACAATCGCACCCCAGAGCAAGCTTGCTTGCCATAAATCAATACTCATATCATGCTCCAAACGCGCACCATAAATAGAGTTCCAAATAGATTGAATTACAAAACTAGGCAAAATCAATACAAGAGTCGCCAAAACCACTAAAACTAAAATCCCGAAAAAATTAAGTTGGAACAATTTCATCTGGTTATATTTTAACAAATTTTTTTATGACTAAATGACAAAACCCTCAGCCAGCATATCTTTTAGATCAAGAATTCCCAAAGGGATTTTTTGATTGTCTACGACTACCAAACTTGAAATACGATAAGATTTCAAAATTTCAGCCGCCTGACTTGCTAGTGTATCCGGAGTAATAGTTTTGGGATTAGTATTCATAATCTCAAAAGCTAATTTTCCGAAGACTTGAGCCCCAAATTTTATTTGTGCTCGGCGAAGGTCTCCGTCAGTTATTATTCCCAAAATCTGTCCGTTTTTATCGGTAACCACGGTAAACCCAAGAGATTTTTGGTCTATCTCTTGGAGGATTTCTTGTAAATTAGCTCCTGAGCTAACTGTAGGGATCTCGGTACTACGCATGATTTGTGATATCTGGATAAAACTTCTGCCCAAAGACCCCAAAGGATGCGAGCGAGCAAAATCATGTGCTTGAAAATTTTTAGCCTTCATCAAAGCCACAGCCAGAGCATCTCCCATCACCAAAGTCGCTGTGGTCGAGGAGGTGGGCGCAAGATCCAGCGGGCACGCTTCTTGCGTGATCGGCGTCAATAACACAGAATCTGAAACCCGCGCCAGCGCACTATCCTTGCCAGCTGTTATCGAAATCAAGGGCACTCCAAGTTTTTTGATGGCAGGTAAAACTTTTCTAAGCTCATCAGTATTACCGCTAAAACTTAAAGCCAAAACCAAATCGTCATTTTTTAGCATGCCTAAATCACCGTGTCCCATTTCTGCTGGATGCACAAAAAAAGCTGGAGTCCCGGTGCTAGCCAGAGTCGCGGCGATCTTAGCTCCGATATGGCCTGATTTACCCATGCCAGTAACAACCACTCGCCCTTTTACTTGCAAGATTAGCTCTACAGATTTTTC
The DNA here is from genome assembly GCA_044351165.1 of Candidatus Caenarcanales bacterium. Classification (GTDB taxonomy): domain Bacteria; phylum Cyanobacteriota; class Vampirovibrionia; order LMEP-6097; family LMEP-6097; genus JBEAYS01. The sequence goes on from JBILGG010000167.1 coordinate 3,332, forward strand.
AAAACTAGAATCTAACTGGGATTTAACTAAGCTTAGTGTCTCGCTTTCGATATCAAAAACCTCGCGAGCGATTTGCAAAGAACTAGTCTGTTTATTAGTTTGGAACATAAATACCAGCTATATACTTACATTTTAGCATTTTGCGTATTACAATGCCTTTATGGCTGGGACAAAGCTCACAGAAAAGTTTACAGAAAACACCCAATACGGGCTTAAAAACAAGCTCAGACCGGTAGAACTCAAAAAAATTGACTCTAATCTTTTTAGATACCAGCTAGAGCATAAAAACGGTAAAAAAGTTTATTTATTTATTCTGGGTCTGGGAGATAAAACACTTCGCTTCCATTATAGTTTTAAATCCACGTTTCAGCTAAACATCAATCCCCATCTAGATTTTGGAGGTTTTGCATTTAATAATTTTGAATATCTTCGCCAAGAAAAAGATTTTTTAATAACTAAAAACCTAAAAATTGAATTTAGCTTAGATCCTTTTGGGGTGCGGGTTCTAGATGATAAGGAAACTCT
>JBILGG010000014.1:0-12351 GCA_044351165.1 Candidatus Caenarcanales bacterium
CGGAAAATTTTTAGCGACAATAGGCTTGGTACTAAGTCCGCCGCCGACTTTAAGGGTGTAGCCCAAATCCTCTCTGGAGGGGTGTTTCACGCCGACAAGTGAGGCGCAATTTATATCAGGCTGAGAGCACCAAGTCTTGCACCCCGTAACAGACATTTTATATTTGCGCGGCAAGTTAGAAAAATCTCTATTGCGCACAAAAAAACCATCAATTTTTTTTAGATCCTCACTAGCATCGAAGACCTCATCATCAGTGAGTCCTGCAAGCGGACAGCCCGTTACGTTTCTAAGAATATCACCGCAACCACCAGCTGTATCCATGCCGGCGACAGAGAGCTCGCGCAGGATTTCTGGTATATCCTCGATTCGTATCCAGTGCATTTGCACAGCTTGCCTAGTGGTGATATCCATAACACCTTTTGCATAGCGCTCAGCAAGATCGTTTAGGGTTATAGCTTGCTTGGCTGATAAAATTCCTCCGGGGATTTTTATGCGAAGCATAAAATATCCAGCCTCTTTAGGTTTTTGGGCGTAAATCCCGTACCACTTAAATAACGGCACTAATTCTTGATCCACGGCGCTAAAGCCGATCTTTGAAGCGGATTCAATGTGCTCCCAAACATCTAGCCCATCAATTTTTGTTTTTAGTTCTTCTATAGAATTTGCCATGCTCTACTTAGTATAATTTTATTATGTCAGTATCTTTGATTTACACAACCTGTCCGAGTTTAGAGCTGGCCAAAAGCATAACAAAAACGCTAATTGAAGAACAATTAGCGGCTTGCGTTAATATTATTCCCGGAGTTCAGTCTTTTTATCGCTGGGAAGGGCAATTAGAACAGTCCCAAGAGCTAATTCTCCTTATAAAATGCCGTTTTGAGGATTATTCTATGGTTGAAGCTAGGATAAAGTCCTTACATTGGTATGAATGTCCGTGCATTATCCAAATACCTCTTGCCTCTGTTTCAAAAGATTTTGAAGACTGGGTGATGACTTTAAGACCTAAGTCTTAAAGCGCCACGAATTTAGAATTTTTTACTTGATAAACAGTAAATTCTGGTTGTTTTAAATCACCGTTAGCGTTAAAGACGGGATTGGTGCTGAGATATTTAGCTATGCCTGCTGGATTTTTAAAATTATTTTTTTGGATAGCTTCAAGTAAAATCTTGGTAGCTTTATAGCTAGTAGCAACATAGCCAGAGCTGTTTTTACCGAAGCGATCCTTGTAAGCTTGAGCAAGCTCGGGACTGGTGATGCCCGAACCTATGACGTAAGCCTCTTGGGCATTGGCTCCTGCGATAGATATAAATCTTTCATGAAAAATCCCCTCAGATCCTAAAAACTTAATTTTGGGATTCAGAGCTTTTAAATTACTCAATAAATAAGCGGCATCATTATATTCACCGATAAAAAATACAAGCTCAGATCCAGTCTGGATGACCTTTTGAGCGGTGTCTTTATGGTTAGTGGTCCTAACCGGGATGGTTTGGTTTAGCACAAGCTCATGAGTTTTAAGCTCGGCAAGTTTCTTGGCAAACTCGCTTGCTACCGAGATTCCATAAGGTCTATCGTTATAAAGTAGTGCCACTTTTTTTATGCTAGTGTCCTTGGAAACGACTTGGGCCGCTACTTCGCCAAGCTGTTTATCCGTGCCGATAGTACGATAAATAAAACCTTTTAGCTCCGGAATTTCTGTCAGCTTGGGATGAGTAGAAGCTGGCGAAATCGCTGGGATACCGGCTTTTGCGTATTTTTTAGCTGCTTCTATAGAGATTTCAGAATTAAGATGGCCAATGACTCCAAGAGCTTTTTGGGCGATAACAATATCTGCTCTTGCTAAACCTTCAGAAGCTAGACCACCATCGTCAATAATAATGGTGCCAATTTTTTGCTTAGCAGTTTCGTTAAACTCCTCAACAGCAATCGTCGCGCCCTCTACAATACTATTGCCCAGATCGCGATAAGGACCTGTTAGCGGCACTGCAATTGCGATATAGTGATCGCCATCTATTGTCTGAACTTCGAGGGTGTCTTCGTTATCAAAATTTTCTGGGCTCTGGTTTTTTTTAGAGCTTGAGCAAGCTGTGAGACTAAAAAAAAGAGCCATCACAAGAAAAAAGCTTAATGTTTTTGAGAACTTCATTAAATTCGTCATATAATAAGTATAGCAATTATGGGCAATACCTCAACAAGCTTAACTACTCTAAACCTGAGAAAAATGTCTCATAAGCTGGGTTCTGATTCACTAGTTAGATATTATTTAAAAGGTTACGGGCAGGCTAATACCAAAAACCTTGATTTGAGTCCCGAAAATAAAATCGAAATCGAACTTAATAATTTTGTGGGGCAAAAATTAACGCTTAAGTTTTTGGATCAGATTAATTGCGTTGCTTGCGGGCGACAAGTGAATAAATCTTTTAATCAAGGGTATTGCTTCCCTTGCATGCAAAAACTAGCTGAGTGTGATGTTTGTATTATCAAGCCAGAGCTTTGTCATTTTGATCGCGGTACTTGCCGGGATGCTAGCTACGGAGATGAGCATTGTAATATTACTCATTCACTTTATATCTCACTGACTAGCTCTGCTAAGATCGGAGTTACTCGCCAGTATCAAGAACTGGTGCGCTGGGTGGATCAAGGGGCTTTACAAGCTTTGCGTTTGCTAAGTCTGAAACGCCGCTATCATGCTGGTTTGCTTGAAGTGAAGCTCGCTGAAGATATGCCAGACAAAACCAACTGGCGTAAAATGCTAAAAAACGAAGTCGATTCAGTCGATCTGCCTGAGCTAAAAACCAAGCTACTCGATAAAATATTTTATTTAGTAAAAAATACCGAGCTAAATACGGAGCTTGCTTACATCCTTGATGACCAGAAGGTTTTGGAAGAAAAAACTATTCCTCTTGTCACTATTAAATATCCAGTTTTAGAATACCCAAAAAAACTTGTTAGTTTTAATCTTGATAAAGACCCGCTTGTAGAGGGGACTTTGATGGGGATTAAGGGGCAATATTTGCTCTTGGATACGGGTGTAATTAACTTGCGGAAGTATGCTGGATATTTAGTGCAAGTAGGTATGTAGCAAAAATGGTTTCACTGGCTGATCACAAATTAAAAGTAGTAAGTAATTATTCACCAGCTGGCGATCAGCCTCATGCTATCGATGAGATTGTAGCTCGCATTAATAGCGGAGTTGAGAGGCAGATCTTACTGGGGATCACGGGCTCTGGTAAGACATTTACTGTCGCCAATATTATCGAAAGGCTCCAGAAACCCGCTCTGGTACTAGCTCATAACAAAACTCTAGCTGGTCAGCTCTGTAATGAGTTTAAGGATTTTTTTCCAGAAAATAGGGTCGAGTATTTTATTAGTTATTATGATTACTACCAGCCAGAGAGCTATATCCCGCACACAGACACTTATATAGAAAAAACTGCTAAGGTCAATGATGATATTGATAGACTTCGCTACTCGACGACAAGAGCGATTTTTGAGCGGAATGATGTGGTGGTGGTTGCTTCCGTGAGCTGTATTTATGGTTTGGGCACGCCGGAGTTGTATTTTGATTCGGCGATCGATCTTAAGCTTGGGTTTGAAATTGACTTTAAAAGTTTTTTGAATAATTTAGTCGATATCCAATATGGACGAAACGATATTGAGATTAAAAGAGGCTTGTTTAGAGTGAGAGGAGAGATCGTCGAGATTCATCAAGCTGATGAGGAGCGGGTTTTAAGAATAGAATTTTTTGGTGATGAAATAGAGCGCCTTAGCTATGTAGATCCCCTTACCGGTGAAGTTTTAGAGGTGCTTGATGAAGTAAAAGTTTTTCCAGCCAAGCATTACGTGACTGATGAAGATGATCTCCAAAGAGCTCTTGATCAAATAAAAAAAGAACTCGATCAAAGAGTCTATGAACTAAAATCTATCGGCAAAGATGTCGAAGCCCAAAGACTACTTCAGCGCACCAAGTACGATATGGAGATGATAAAAGAAGTCGGCTACTGTAATGGAATAGAGAATTACTCTCGAATTTTAGAAGGGCGTGAACCCGGCTCAGCGCCTAAGGTTTTGATAGATTACATGAATAGAAGATACGGCGAAGATGGCTGGGTTTGTTTTATTGATGAGTCGCATATGACCTTGCCTCAGCTAAGAGCTATGTATCATGGCGATTTAAGCAGGAAGCAAGTCCTGGTGGATTATGGATTCCGCTTGCCCTGCGCGATCGATAATCGCCCCCTAAAATATCCAGAGTTCGATTCTAAAGTAAAGCAAATCGTCTATATCTCAGCGACTCCAGGAGATGAAGAGTTAGAGCGTTGCCCGCAAGCAGTCACAGAGCTGATTATAAGACCTACGGGGCTTTTGGATCCAGTCGTAGAGGTCTGTCCGACTGATGGTCAAATCGATAAAGTCATGGAAGAAGTGAGAGCTACTGTCCAAAAACCACTAGATACAAGCTCTCTTATCCTCGATTCCAAAAACAAAATTTATCCCAAAAACGAAAAAGTAATCATTAATACTCTTACCAAGAAAATGGCTGAGGACCTCTCAGAGTATCTCGTAGAGCACGATATAAAGGCTCGATATCTTCATAGCGAAATTAAATCTCTTGAGCGAATGAAGCTCTTAAATGATCTTCGCAAAGATGATTATGACGTGATTGTAGGTGTCAATTTACTTCGAGAGGGCATAGATTTACCGGAGGTTTCTTTGGTTTGTATTATGGATGCTGACAAGGAGGGGTTTCTACGTAACCAGCGCACTCTTATCCAGATGATCGGGAGAGCCGCTCGTAATGCTAATTCTAGAGTTATTCTCTTCGCTGACAGGATTACGGAGAGCATGTCCAAATCCATGGAAGAGACTAACCGTCGGCGCGTTTTACAAGAACAATATAATCAAGCCCACAATATTACCCCCAAGACCATTCTAAAAGCGATCTCTAACCCTATCCTGGAAAGTATGGAGAAGATTAATGCTGAGCAAAACGCTAAGCTTGAAAATTCAATGTTTGATTTTCTTGAGAAGCCACTCGATCAAATGTCCAAAAAAGAACTTATTAGAGCAGTTGATAAGCTAGAATCGGAAATGCACAAATCAGCTCAGGAGCTCTTTGCCGAGATCGCCTGAAATCTTTAAGAGAAAGACTTGAAGAAAAAACTTTTTAGCCTCCACCTTCAGTTAGAATATCTCCGTGTCCGCTTTTGGTTACTAAAGCCTCCATGTCAGTTTTGAAGCCTTTGATTACCTCTGAATTCTTTTGAGCATCAGTCAAACCGTTTGTAAGAGTTTTATAATCATTAAACATAGTCTTCATCTCATCTTTGGTAAATGTTTTTCCTTGATCAATTTGAAGATTACGTTCGGCAGCTTTTTCCATTAATCTTATGATTTTGGCTTGCGGATCGCCTTTGATACCTATATCAAACAATTTCCTATTAACACTACCTTCTGGAGGAGGTGCATTAGGGTCAGGTTGACTTTCTTTTTTCTCAATAGTCTTAATTATATTCTTCAACCCTTTAACAAGTGGATCATAGACTGCATTTCCAAGTACATCTCCCTTATTGTCTTCTTTGTTTAGTTTGCCAGAGAAAGTATTAATATCTGTTGCAAGTTTCTGAAGATCCTGATCAGATACTTTACCCCCTTCACTTAGAGTTTTTTGCATGCTCGCTACCCTATTTTGTAGTTCACTAGCTTCTTGAATAGTTTCTTGTTTGATTCCTGCTGCCTGTAAAGCTTCTGTTGAGGTGGCTTCAGCTTCTTGACGAGCATTCTCAACTTCAGTACGAGCTTGTGTGATTAATCCTGTAATATTCTTTTTTTCATTTTGTAACTTTGCTAACTCTTCATCATCTACTACTTTTTTTGTTCCGCCGTTTTTGCCACCCGTAGATACTTCCTTCATTGGAGGAGTTGCTATTTTAGAATTAACATTATCAAGTGATGTCTGATGTGCATCCACTTTTGCTTCAGACGTTCCAATCTTTTTTTGAGCCGCAGCTGCACGATCAGAAGCTGTTTTTACATTGAAATCTGCTTCACTAGTTTCTCTAGATTTATTTTCTAAAGTAGAAATAGTATTATTGAGTGCTGCTTTAATTGTGGGATTCATGATTACTCCTTTGAAGGATAATATTTAATACAATATTTCTATTAAATTGAGGTTAAATATCATAAAAAATCTTTTTAGATCTATGCAAGCCCCTCAGGAAGATCATCCGCGCTTGAGCCCTCTAGTACATTAGTTTGAGATCTTAGAATATCAAAAGTAGACGAAACACTCTTGAAATTCGTGAAATCTTGACTATCTCTGGAAGCTATATTATCAAACTTAGAATTACTACTCTTTGGCGATAAGCCTGTGTAAACAGATTTTGATAAAGTCTCAAAAGCTTTGCCTCCAGAATTTAATCCAAGTGTTCTTAATGCAGTATCACTGCGTTCTAGAGCGAGTTGATAATTTTCAATATCACTTCTCATATCTTCTGTATCACCGCTTAATTCACTTAAATATACTTTAGGACCTAAGGCTACATCGTTTTTCCAATCCCATTCTTGGAAATATCCACCATTCTCATCAGAGAAATATTTTCGAGGTGAGGCAAATTCTCCCTTTTTAATTCCTTCGTTATTCGTTTTTAAAACCAAGTCAGCAAACTCTCTCATGTGTTCAATATTTTTTGTATCATAGGGAGTAAATGTTATATTTCCAGCAGAGTCAGCACTTGCATAACTAAGCTCTTTGCTTAAAAGCTTCATTTTATCTACGAATAGAAATTTTAGTTCAAGATATTTTTTGAGATCACCGTCTTCTACTTTAACCATCCCTTTACTAGTGTCGAGTAAAGGCTCACCCAGAGCACCTTTTAGAGGATTGCCTTGGTTATCATAAGCAAGTTCAACTTTGAAGAATTCTCCGCTTTCCTCATCCCTAACGAAATGAAAATTACCTTCAAGTTCCTTACCGTTACTGTCTGTAAACTTTGCTTCTTTATCAGCTCCTTCAAGATCAAGCTCCATGATGCCGCCGTTAGCCATGCTTTTTGCCGCATCTTCAGCAAATTTATCAATCATTTTAGTGAGCTGTTCTTCGTTTAGTTCTTCGGTATTAAATCCAGCTTTTTCAAGCATCGGCTTAACAACTTCAGCCATTTGCTCGAGTAGTTCTATTTTGAATTGCATTATTCGCGCACGATTGATTTCTCTTGCGGCAATAATACCCTCTTCTTTGCTCATGACATTATTTGCAACAGCCAAATCAAGTTTTTCTTGAGCTCTTGCTAATGCTGCATTACCTTGGGCGATAGAGGCTGATCCCATTCCCACATCTGCGCCGCCTTTTGCAATGGAACCAAGACCTGCTGTAATCATGGGGATACCAGCTCCAGGGATAGCATTCATTGCTGCACCCACCGCCATCATCACTCCACCCATCACAATTTGCGCAAATCCTGTAGCCACTTGAACATTGCCAATCATTTTTTGATTATCGCCTTGAACTTTTTCTTGTTCTGCACCACTTTGATTATATTGTGCAACAGCTTGAAAATTTTTCTGGCGATTTTGTGCAGCAGCGTTAGCAAATTCAGCATCTTGTTTTTGTTGCTGAGCGTCTTGAAGGCTAGTTCTTTTGATTTGTTGATCTAATCTACTGTCTAGAGTGTTAGTCATTTTTTTCCTCTTTTAGTTCGTCGTATTTTTGTGTTTCTGGGTCGTAGTCATACTTAAAGAAATCAGCATCTACTAAACCCCGCTCTATCATTGCATTAGCCAAGCTTTTGCAATTTCTAAAACTAGTTCCTTCCCAAAGGAATTTATATTTTCTATAATACTCAAGAAATAATTTTCTATAAGCTCTTATATGCCAAATCAAGAATCTAGCAGCATTGTCAGCATCTAAATGATACAGCGGTATATGTTTGAGAACATAATCATGCTTGAATAGATCTTTTGCATTTTTAAGAGTTCTCATATCTTTTAAATTTATATCAATTGAATTGGAAGCTTGAATCTGAATGGTTTTTATTTCAGCTTCGCTGAGTTCTTCTTTGTTTTTGATATATTTTTCATTGGGAATACTAAAAATATTTATTTGATTACCTTCTTGATCCATACAAGTATAAACAACCTTACCGTGATCAACCTCTAGAGTAACTTCCCATAATCCTGTAACAGGGTCGCTATCTGCTTTTACCAGCACAGTGCCGCTATTTAAGTATGCACCGCGGTTGAAGTGAATCTCTTGAGCAACTGCACATTTTAGAACTTCCATAATACTCTCTTTTTGTGAGTATATTTCAAGAAGTTTATCCTCGTATAATTTGTTTTTTATTCTATCCATTATTGTTGTGTTCATTTTGTTTCTCCCTTTGAAAATCATCTTCTAGTAGTACCACCATTACTGCCACCAGAACCATTATTGTCACCCCTATTGGAGCCAGTTTCTAGCTTATACTTAGAAATTAGTTTATTTAATGTTGTATTACCAAGTGTAGTTAGAGATCTTATATCTCCTAAGGTCGCTTCATTATTTATTGATTTATCTTTGATTGCTCTTACCTGCTCATAGAAATTATCCAATTCTGCATAATCCTCTTTACTGAATCCAAAAAGTTTTGATACTTCATTATTCTTATTTCCTGTAACATCTTCAAATTTCTTAAGAAGGTTATTAAAATCATTATTATTAGGAATGTTACCTTTGATAGTTGTAAGATTTTGTGCAATCCCTTGGAAGGTCGGACCTATTACTCCAGTTCCAAAATTTGATCCATTTTTTGATAGTTTGTCAGCAGTTTTGTTCGCACCACTAATTAATTTATCGTAACTAGTTTGATTTATAGTTTCCCCATTATTAATATCACTAATCATTACATTCATGTCAGTGAGGAAGTCTGCGAGTGTTTCGTCATCAGCGCTAGTCATACCGCCAAGATAATTATTTTTTTCATTTTTAATAGCATCAAAAGCATTATTAAGGGCTCTTATTTGAGCTCTTGAACCACCATTTCTTTCTAAATGATTAATGATAGATCCAAAACCATTATTTACATCTTCAAAGAATCCAGAATAATCAGAACCCGATTTTCTTACAGTTGCTCTTTCTGGCGTACTTGCTTGAACTAACTTAGCTTGAATATCTGTAAACCCTTTTTTGACCTCATCCCAGAAGCCTTTAAGTGCAGGGTTTGCAGCATTTGGTAAATTTGTTTGTAGTTTGTCTGTATCTTCAGTAGCCTTTTTGAGTTTGTTTTGGAAGGCTTCTGAAGTAAGATCTGTTTGTGGATTATTAACAAGTGCTTTTAGCTCAGTAATTTGAGTAGATAATTGAGACATTGATTGTTGATGCTCTTGAGTTATGCCCGAAGATTCAAGAGTTTTTGATTTCATTTTTTCAGCTTCTTCGCGAGCAGCTTCTACTGCTGATTTGGCTTGTTGTATTTGTACATCTGCTGCTCGAACCGCTGCAGTTAGTTTATCTTTTTCTCTTTCGTCTACAACTGTTTTAGTACCTGCTTTTTTACCATCACCTTGTACTTGTTTCGTTGGTGGCGGGGATAATTTATCTTCCGCTTCTTTTTTTGCCATTTCATGACGATTAACTTGCGCTTCTGCAGATGATATGCGCCCTTCTGCTGCTTTAATATTAGATTCTAAAATTCTTGCTTCATTTGAACTAGCTTCAGACTTAGCTGATTTATCTCCAGCTTGCCTAATTGCTGTGGCCAATTTACTAAATATTTCTTCGTTGATTTTTACTGGCATTCTAACCTCAAATGTAAACATCTATCCAGATGTGTTATTTAATTAGCGAATTGAGGTTAAATTCTGGTTAAGGTTTTTTGGGAAAATAAAAATTAGTGAAGTTTTAGTTCCTGCCTGGGAAAATCCCCTTGAAAATCGGATTTATCGTAGCTTGGCATAGAAACATTAGTCCAGTCTTTATCTACATAGGGGATATCATTAATAACTTCTTCAAGACCTATAGTAATATCAGCCAGGCTATTTTCTTCTATGATTTTGATAGGGATTTTTTTACTAGCCGCGATGCTAAAAATCTGTGCATCCGGCTGAGCGTAGCTCTTGAGTGCAAAAATTATATCTGCTTCATCAATGGTGCTGACGATTTTTAGATCTACTTCGCTATTAGATGCAAACGCTCTTTTGATAAGGGATTTACTGATGGCATAAGGATAGATCCCGATAGCTGAACCATCTTTTGCAAACGGCAAGCCGCGCAACTCTTCGATGCGAGCCTTTTCCTTAGCGGGTTCTAGTATGGTAACTTTATCAGTTTCTTTATCACGTGTACGAAGCTCTGGAAGAATAGGATTATTAGTGAGTAAAGAATCCACACTGTTAGCTACATTTCTGTGGACTTTTACAGTGTAACGATCTACGATCTCCACGCAAATATCAAAAGTAGGTTTTGAAGCGCGCTCTAGGATTGTTTTTGTGGTGCCGCGTTTTTTTGCTTCATCGTCTCCCAGAGTAACGGTTTCGATTCCGCCGACAAGATCGACTAGCATTGGGTTTTGGATAACGTTCTCGAGGCTAATTCCGTGAGCTGTACCGACAAGGGTCACACCGCGCTCAGCGATTGTCCTTGCGGCGTCAGCTTCTTCTTGAGTGCCAATTTCATCGATGACAATAACTTCCGGCATATGATTTTCGACAGCTTCGATCATGATGTCGTGTTGTTTTTTGCCGGTAGGGAGCTGCATCCTGCGAGCCCGTCCAATAGCGGGATGCGGGATGTCGCTATCGCCAGCGATCTCATTAGATGTATCTATTACAATTACTCTTTTTTCTTTTTGGCTAGAAAGATACTGCGCAATCTCTCTGAGCATGGTAGTTTTGCCGACTCCAGGCGGGCCTAGTAATAAAACTGACTTATTCATTTCAAGCTGATCTTTTATGATTTCGATAGTACCTGTGACTGATCTTCCTATTCTCATAGTCAGTCCTACTATTTCGTTAGTTTTGTTTCTAACACAACTAATTCTATGCAGAGTTCCTTCTAAACCGGCTCTATTAGACTCATTGAAAGAACCGATTTGTTCGATGATTTCTTGAATCATGGCTCTTGATGCGCTTTGCTCGCCGAGCATTATAGTTTTATTTTTTGAAAATCTGGCTTCGGGAATTCTTCCTACATCTACGACTACTTCTATTAATTTACTTAGGTCGAGTTTTTTTAGCGGGGCTTGAATATGCTTAGGTAATAGTTTGATGATCTCTTCAATATCATCTTTGCGAATATCTACCATCAATGTAGGGTTCCTCCAATTAGTGATCTAAAAAGTGAAAATGAATTATAAACACTTTATTAAATCCTACCTCTAAACTGCGTTTTTGTAACTAGTATTTAGCATAAATACCTAGTACTTTTTATGGATTTTTTGTATTTTTACTTGCTAAAATTAGATTTCGCGCAAATTCCTTGAGTGCGGGAACTTCTAGGTTTAGCTCTCGTCTTTTATCTTCTAGGTATTTTCGGGCATAAGATCCAATGGCAATTCCATTTACATCTAAATTAAGCAATCGAATTTTTGAAAAAGTTTTTTCGGTAATCCCTCCTGCCACCTGCACAAAAATTCTATCTTTATACTCTGAATGTTTTTGTTCAATATTATTAACTATAATTTTTGCTTTTCTGATGCTGATCTGGTCTTTTTCTGCATCCTTACTGAATCTTGCTCCAGATAGAGCTTCACCGTCCACCTGAATTAGGCAAATTTTATTTTCTGGATATTTTTTTAGGAAGCACTCTATGACAGTGTTTGCGGAGTTTATTAATTGAGATTCGTCACTCACTGTCGATCCTATACAAAAAGACTCCAGCTCAAAAAGATTTTTTTCTAATTGATTGTAAAAATCTTCAAAAGCTTCCAAGTCATCATTTAGATGAATTTCGATCGCTCGCGCGCCTAGCTCACTAAGCTCACTTAGCGAACTGCTATTAAAGGGAGACCAGAGATTAAAACTCAAAGCCGAAAAATCACAAGCAGGCAAGCAATTAGAGCATCCAAAACAATAATCCGGATTATATCTAAATTTATTTTTTTCATCTACCCAAAAAGCGTTCGAGGGGCAGGTCGGCACGCAAGCAAGGCAATCGGTGCAGTTATCGAGATCTACTTCAATCCTACGAAAATGCGGGTCTTGACCGATATTTATGCTCACCATTATCAAGGGCTCTTGTAAGCTGGAGTCCTCATCTAGAGCTTGTTTGATTCCTGTTTTGGCTGAGATCACCGAATGCGGAAAAGCTGAAATATCCAAGACCTCCACTCCAGCATGCGTAAACAAGTAAGAATAGTCTTCGATTAGCTTGTAATCTTT
>JBILGG010000168.1:0-3812 GCA_044351165.1 Candidatus Caenarcanales bacterium
TTCGAGAGTAAAACAATTCTCTGGTACTGGCTTAGGGCGTAAAGTTATTGGTACTATAGCTCAGCCTGTTTTTGTAAAACTTCAAGATATCGAATATAAAAAACTTCAGGAAGAAGATGACGATAGAGAGCTAACGGATCCGCCATCAGCTTGGCAGTCGTTTAGAGACGGGTTTGTAAATAATTTTTCTTGGGGCGATATGTTTAGTGTGATTGGTGCTGGGTTACTAATCGCTCACCAAAAGCTTTTTAAAAACTCTGGAGAAAAACCTGGTCTTATCGAGAACATACTTAAGAATATCGCTCTGGTAGCGACTTTTGGGGGATCTAGCTCGGCGATGTTTGGGCGCATGCTTGATATGCACCGCAAAGTCGCTCTGGGAGACAAGTACGCTGATGCAAAATTAAGGTCAGCCGAAAAAAAAGGTAAGCAGATTTTTACTGAATACTCCCCAGAAAAAATTTCTGCTCTTATAAAAGAAGCAGAGAAGCTAGATCGAATCCTGGTCTATAAGCCAGGTCTGCGCGAGATGATACTAGAAAGACACGAAAAAGAAGATATCGGAGGTTTGTTTGATGGGCCCGCTGGTACTGGTAAAACAGAGGGCGTTAAGTGTATCCTAGGCAAGTGGGCTAAAAAAAATCAAGCCCAAGGAATTGAGCCGGTAATTGCGGAGCTAAACTTAGCGGAGTTCGATGACTACCTAAAAGAAAATCATCAGCAGACAGCAGAATTATTAGAAGGCGTACAGTCGCTAGCTGGTATGGGTACTGGCGGGCAAGCCTCAATCGTGCATGGAGAGGGGCTTTTAATACTTGAGCTTCTGATCAAAAAAATCCAAAAACTTATTAATAAAGTAAACCGGCACAACCAAACCAATCCTCAAAAACAAAAGCTCGCTGTTTTTATTGATGAGTTCGATAAGATTTTTGATCCGCGCACCTTAAGAGGCTGTGATAAATTGCGCCTAAAAAATATGCTCGTGCAGTTTAATGAGCTGTTTGTGAAGACTAATATTCTTCTTACTAGTAACACTTCGCTTGAAGAAATGATTTCAGAAATAAAAGCTCAGCTAAAATCTAGCGACGGTGATGACGCACAGGAGATCTGGAAGCCAATGTACGACAGGATCGCATCCAAAAACCGCTCACGCATCGAGAATCCCGGGGCGCGCCAACAAGCAGAGATAGTCGCTTCTCGCTTGCTGAAAAATTTCTCTCGTCACCTGGATCTGGCGAGTTTTGGGATAACGCAGTTACCGACTGATAATCTTGAACAAGCTCGGGATCTGCTAGCTAAGCCTCTTGAAATGGTTTTTGAGAAGCTTAAGATTAATCTCAATGGCAGGCATTTAGGTTATGCTTGCGATGATTTGACTAGTATGCTACATGGCAGAGCGCGCGAGTTAAAAGCCCAGAGCCTAATTACTGACGCTGATTGGGAGAAATTGAGCGCGGATGAAAAAATTTCTAGGACTAACGCTAAGATAGATCTTAGGTTAGTGGCTACTACTCTTGCAAATAAAGCTAGTAACGATAGAACCGCTCTTATTGCTAAGGAAGACGAGAAACAAGTCAAAAGTAAGGACGCTAATCACCGCTTGATTAGCTCGATCCTGAAAACCGCTAATGATCTGGTTGCAAAAACAGGGCAGGCTAACCCCGATGAAATAATTCAGACTTTACACAGAAATTATAATCTTGCAAGCTGATCACCCCAGCAAATGCATAAGTACTGCTTTTTGGGTGTGCAAGCGGTTTTCAGCTTGGTTGAGAATCGTGCTTTCGTGTTTTTCTAGAGCTTCTGCTGTGATCTCTTCGCCGCGGTGCGCTGGCAGACAGTGAAGCACTATTGCTGATTTTTTAGCGAATTCCTCCATAAGAGTTTTGTTTACTTGGTATCCTGCAAAATCTTTTTTGCGTTTCAGGGCTTCTTTTTCTTGACCCATGCTAGACCAAACATCGGTATAAATCACATCGGCATCCTGCGCCGCTTCGCCAATACCGTGAGACACAGTCGAGAACTGGGATTCATATTCTTTACCTGGTTCGTAACCCAGAGGGCAAGCAAGATGAATCTTAATGCCAAGCTTAGCGCAAGCGAGCATTAAACTTCTCACTGTATTATTACCATCACCGATATAAGCGAGTTTTAGACCTTCAAAACTTCCATAGTGCTCTTTTATGGTGAGAAGATCAGCTAAAGTTTGGCAAGGATGCTCAAGGTCGCTAAGCCCGTTAATGACTGGGATCGAGGCGTATTTAGCAGTCTCTTCTAAGAGTTCATGCCCAAAAGTTCTGATCATCATAGCGTTTAGGAAGCGTGACATAACGCGAGCGATATCCATTCTAGATTCACGGTGACCCATCTGAATCTCACTAGAATTAAGCACTACAGCGTTTCCGCCCAATTGCTTGATTCCAACCTCAAAACTTATTCTTGTCCTTAAACTAGGTTTTTCAAAAACCATACCGAGAGATTTATTTTTCAGAAGATGAGATTGATCCTTACCGGCGTAGAGATCTGCTTTTAGTTGTGCTGATAAATCTAATAAATGAAGCAATTCTTCTTTACTTACATCATTAATGCTCAAAAAATGTCTAGCGTTCATAAAATTAATATACCACTAGTCCTGTAATTTAGCTTCTTGCCAAAGTGCTTCTAGCTGAGAGATGGTGAAATCCTTAAGTTTTTTGCCTTGATTTTGGGCAAGTTTCATCATGGCATTAAATCTCTTGGTGAATTTATTATTGGTTTTGCGGAGGCATTCTTCCGGGTCTAATCTATACCAGCGTGAAATATTAACCACCGTAAAAAGTATATCTCCGAGTTCAAGCTCGGCGGAGAGTTTTTGGTCCAGATCAATGAAGCCCTCCTTGTAAGGGTCATTACCAGCGGATCTAGCTAGGGTGACTATCTCTTGGAGCTCTTCGATTTCTGAACTGAGCTGAGCGAAAAGTTTAGACTCTTCGTCCCACTCAAAACTTTCTTTTACAGCTTTTTTGGAGATAAGCCAGGCTGAAGCCAGCGCTGGGAGCTGTTTGGGGATACCAGAAAAAATTGATTCGCGGTGTTGTTTCTCTTTTAGCTTCTCTCTATCCCAGTGTTTATCGACTTGGGCTTGATTTTCAGCCTTACCAAATTGCTCTTGCAAAAAAACATGGGGATGTCTTTTTATCATTTTTTCGTTACAAGAGCGCGCCACATCCTCAAAACTAAAAATCCCTTTTTCTTCTGCGAGGCGCGAATGTAGCACTATCTGCAAAAGCAGGTCCCCAAGCTCTTCTTGCAACTCCTTAAAGGCTTCACTAGTAGAAAGATCTTGAGTTAGATTAGAAGTTTTTTTAGTAACAAAATCATACTGTTTAAATTTTTGCTGAATTTCGGCTTGCTCAACTTTATCAAGCGCGTCTAGAGTTTCATAGAGTTCTTCCAGCAAATACCGCTTCAGGCTGGCGTGGCTCTGTTCTAGATTCCAGATACAGCCCGTCTCTGGATGCCTAATGGCATTGATGGTTTTGATAAATTGATCTAAGTGCTCACCCACAGGCAAAATATAACATAAGTTTCACTTTGCAGACCTTTGCAGACTTTGCAGACATAGACTTTGCAGACATTGTCTACGAAATCGCCCCTTATCAAAATAATCACCTTCGTTTATCTAGGAAACTTCCCTTTCGTAGGAATGTCTCTAAAAGTTATTTTATTTAGACAAGAGGCGATTTCGTAGACAATGTCCCAAAAGGAAAGACCAAAAGATGTCCCCAAAAGGGTCCCGTATGTGAAGGTCTTGGATGCGTCTCGGATTATAC
>JBILGG010000169.1:0-3801 GCA_044351165.1 Candidatus Caenarcanales bacterium
TAATTTTTTAGATAGCCCGGGCTATCGACTTTATGGGCTGGATCTTTGTGATTATAATTCACTCAAGCAAGTTTTTGAAAACCACAAAATCACTCATATAGTGCATTTGGCGGCATTAGCAGGAGTAAGACCTTCTACTTTGCATCCGATTCTCTACCAAAAAAACAACGGCGAGTCCACAGTAAATCTGTTGGATTTAGCTCAGCGCTACAAAATTTCTAAATTTGTTTTTGCTTCTAGTAGTTCTGTTTACGGCTCTAGATCAGTAGTGCCTTTTAAAGAATCAGAAGATATTTCTAAGCCCATTAGTCCTTACGCCGCCACCAAAGTCGCTGGCGAAGCAATGATTCATGCTTTTTATAATATTCATAAGATACCAAGTGTTTGCCTGAGGTTTTTTACTGTGTATGGACCCGGTCAGAGACCGGATTTGGCGATCCATAAATTTTCTAAGCTAATTACCACCGGTCAAGAAATAGAAATTTACGGAGATGGTTCAGCTAAGCGCGATTTTACTTATATCGCTGATATTATGGACGGAGTTCTAAAAGCGATAGATCTTGATTGTGGTTTTGAAATATTTAATTTAGGCGAGTTCCACACCACGGATGTAAACACTCTGGTGGATCATTTAGAGAATTTGATCGGCAAAAAAGCTCTTCTCAAATATTGTCCGCCGATCCCAGGAGATGTGCCAGTCACTTGCGCCGATATTTCCAAGTCTAAATCTCTATTGGGCTATAATCCCCAAACCCCCATTGACCAAGGCTTGGTTAAATTTGTGGAGTGGTTTAAGGGTTATTCTGCAAATCCCTAAACAACTCTAAAAGTGAAACCCCCTCTGTGACAGGGTCCTTGGCAAGTATAGCTCTGACTCTGGTTTTAAAACTGTTAGCGTTAGCTGGGCAGAGCTTATCGAGTGATTTTTCTATTTCAAAAAGATTTTTGAGTCTAGCGAGAGACTGAGGATGTTTTTTGGAGCTATAAAAATCAGATTTAGAGGAGTTCATCAAGTGCAGGTGACCGATCATCTTGAGGAACTCTTTAAGGTCACTTGGACAGCTGATTTCAGTAATTCTAGACTTAAACTCATCGCCATTAATACAAAAATCAGATTTAATCAGCTCGGCTAGGTATCTAGTGGTGATGTGTATTAGATCTTTTGTGCTGAGCAGGAATTTTTTGCTGGCTATCGCCGAGAACTCTCTATAAACGAATCTACTTACAAACACTAATAATTCTTGTTGGATTTTTTTCCAGTATTGTGGACATTCGATCAGAGTCACTCCTGGAGCGTTTTTGAAGCTAAGGCTATAAGTATCTGACGGTAAAGCTGATGAATCTGTGTGATAATCAAACCCCAGATAGTTCCAAGGAATAGCGACTTCAGGATGCTGATACCATTTGTGCTTCAGCACTTCGTTCATGCTATTAGTACCGCAATATCGTCCGCTACTAGTTTTTTCTGTAGCGATCGATGACCATGAGCCGCCCTCAAAATTCAAAAGTGCCTCTGGAACGAGATCAAAATTATTACCGAGTAAAGCAAAAATTGCTCTGATTGCCTGTCCAGGAGAGGCTTCTACGGTTCTTTCTTGTTTGGCTGAGCCGTTCTCTATAGTGTTATTCGTTCTAAGGCTGCTAATAATAGAATTATTGATTTTAAGTTTTATAGTTTTGTTGATGTTAGCAAAATCATTTTTTTGAGTCGCTACCAAAACCCATCTTTCGCCGATTTTGACTTTATAGATAGGAGAATCCAGATTAGTTATTTCAGTTTCAGTAAGAGTAATTTCATCACAGGTGCCTGTAGCTTGCTTAAGAATTAGCTTGCCGATACTAGCCTCTCTAGAAGAGGTTTCTACCATTTGCCAGCCACTAAATCTGGTTCTGCGAAATGCTTTTATGCCGTTTTCTGGGATGAGCATGGTAACGATTTCATTTTTGCAAAAGCCAAATGCACGAATCGCGTCATCTAAAACATCCAAGTGACAAACACCTTCAGGAATAATAAAATGATCAACCTGAGAGTCTTTTGGAAGAGCTTCTCTCATCGCTCGCGCTTCTATATAAGCGATAGAAAAGCTATCAA
Source organism: Candidatus Caenarcanales bacterium (assembly GCA_044351165.1). Taxonomy (GTDB): domain Bacteria; phylum Cyanobacteriota; class Vampirovibrionia; order LMEP-6097; family LMEP-6097; genus JBEAYS01. The sequence continues at coordinate 2,093 of JBILGG010000169.1, forward strand.
GAATCTTTTGTCCAGCATAACTATGAGTCAAAAGACTACCAAATGAATTCGCTGGAATCCCGCTTAATTGCTGGGTTTGACTAAAGCTAGATTTGTTTTCGGTAAATAAATTATGATGCTCAAAATTTATTTCTGGTAAAGCTGGTCCAATATCAAAAATTATTTCAAGATCTTTTTCTAGGTATCTAGCACAGTCATTCGTAATCTTATCCACGCCAGGATAAGATAGATAATTTATTTCAGGAAAAATATTATCCGCAGATTTATCGAGATCAAAATTAATTTTTGCCTGTAAGTTAAATTCCACCAAATTGGTATTAGAAGAATTTTCTTTTTTGCTAATTTCTAAATTCATTAAAACCGGCCCGGGCCCAAACTTTACTTTAATATTTTATCAAGATATTTAGTTTTTTCAAATTTTCTAATAAATAAAAAAGTTCTCTTTGTATTTGAGAAATTTGACCAGAGCTTTCTGTATTACATAATAATCCAGTGATTTCTTCTGGGCTTAATCCTTGTTCAAGATACTTTATTAACTCAATTACACTTTCAGATAGTAAAAAAGTTTTTATTTGTAAGCTTGCTGTATCTCTATAAACAAACAAATTTTCGCTATCAGCCTCTACTTCTGTTGTAACTTTATCTTCAAGGCTAATAGTTGTATCTGCTAGATAAGCAATGATTGAGGTGATGGGGTAATTAAATTTCAGAATTTTATAAACAGGATTTAGAATACTGGATTTATTTTTTTGATCTTCATTAGAGTTAAGAAGCTCGATTTTGGTCCACTCGAGTTCGACCAATTCCCCAAGGTAATCGGGATAAGAAAAATTTTTTTGGAAAAGATCAGATTTTATAAATTCCGTAAAATTTTTGCCGATCATAAAATAAATCGGTGAATAAGAAGGAAAATTTTCTAGATATAATTTTATAATATCGCGCCATTGGCTTTTTAGTAAGATGTGACTATGCTGAAACCCACTTGCCAAGAACTTTTCAGCGCTATTTAGAATTAGGCTTTTGTAGATATCTAGTTCATCGCGAGATTGTTTACTTAAGATTCGAAAATCAGAGTTTCGATTTAGAAGATGGTTTAGTATTTCTTGCTGTACTTGGTATAACTTGCTCATAAGATTAGCTCTATTGTTTTTAGCTCTTGTACTATCGCCTCAAAATCCTCAAAATTAGAATCGCGCTCCAGTAGTGTAGCTTTTATTTCTGTTTTACTAGCGACGTAAGCAAGTAAATCATAGACTTCTTTTCGGATGGGGTGTCCGTGAGTATCAAGAATTCCTAGAACCTTATTGTTTATCCAACATTTGTAATTCTCAAGATGTCCAGCGATATGAACTTGTACAACCCGCTCCAGATCAAGGCTATCAATAAAGTCTAGAGCAGAATAGCCATGATTAGAGGCATTTACAAAAACGTTATTTACATCCAGCAAAAGCCCGCAATCAGAGCTTGCAAGAATCTTGTTTATAAAATCGGCTTCGTTTAATTCGGGCTCTATTAGATCGCTGTAATAGCTTGGGTTCTCGATCAAAAATGGCAATTGAAAATAATCTTGTAAAAATTTTATATTATTAGCAACCACCTCTACCGCTTCAAATGTGCGCGGCACAGGGATTAGATCCTGGAGGTAAATAGAATTTATTCTGGTGCAGGATATATGATCTGAAAACCAAGGAGGCTGGATTTGGGTAAAA
>JBILGG010000170.1:0-3775 GCA_044351165.1 Candidatus Caenarcanales bacterium
TTATCAAGAGCTAACTACAATTGGAGTATTTCATCACACGCCACACTTTATGAAAACCGCTCTAGAATTGATTGGTACCAAAAAAATCTCTATGGGGAATTTGATTACTCATGAATTTAAATTAGCTGATCTACAAAAAGCATTAGAGCTTGGTATCAGCGGAGAAGCTCTCAAGATCAGCATTAAGCATCTAGCCTAAACTGCCCATCTTCACCTGCAATATCTATATTACCGCGCGCTTTCCACTCCACAAGCTTGATTGCAAGCTCCTCACGTTTAAGTTTTCTTTCGCCAATCTGGTTTTCGATAAGTTTAATTTCGACATCAATTTTTTCTACCTCAGATTTTTTAATTTTGGGTTCATCTAGTTTTTTGGTAAGCTCATCAAGTTTAACTAAAGCTTGGTCGTCTTGCCAATCTAGTTCTTTGATTTGCTTGTGGATTTTTCGATCGAGCTTTTCTCTATTACTAGGCAAAGCAGCTAAATTATTGATAAATTCTTTTGCATTAATCTGCCCGAGAGCTATCATTAAAAGAACTTCTTCTTTAGTTCTTTTGAAGTCAGGGACGAGCTTGCGACAATCTTTGACATAGTGATCTAAATCAAACAATATTTTTTTTACGGTCACTTGCTTATAGGTTTTTATTTCGCTTGTAAAAAGCTTTAGATGGTTTAACCAGTCTTGTTGATTTAAACTATTCCAAAACTCTCTAAGCTCAGCAGGAGGCTCCTCATATTCACCTTTTGCAAAAATTAATACAGCGTGGCGAATAGCTAGCTTAGCCATGTAGTGAAGCTTTTCTGCTTCTAACTCTTTTTTGGTTTTTTTTGGTTCCTCTACCATTTTTATATAGACCTAAATAAGGCTACTAATAACATTATAAGCAAATTCAAGGATTAGCCCAAAAACTTCGTTTATTTGCAAATCCTTAAGCGACCCTGTCCCAAGGAGCTGTCAAAACAGAATTATTAATAGTGCTAACGAACCTTATAACCTCTTCTACTTTTGATAGCTTTGCGGCTTTATTAAACGAGGGTGGAGCGACTCTTTCAGCTCCTGAGCGGTTCCTTAAAAGCATTTGATCATGTTTAAAGCCAACTGGAGCATCTGGTCTTGCCACAATTTTTTGATTTAGAATTTGTAACTCTTCGGAATTTGAAGAAGAGATCATATTTTTTACAGTCAGCAACCTCTCTTCTCCAGACTCAACCATTTCAGAAGCTGTTTGGCTGTTTCCTTTAAGGGTTTTGTGATAACCCTCAATAAGATCCATTATTTCAGCAAGGCGACCCTTGGAAAGTTCTCTGCGAGCGAAAGATACAAAGCCTTTTCCTTTTTCCCCACCACGATCAAAAATTTCCTGTAAAAGCTTGTTTGCTTGCTTCTCTTCCTTAGAAAGATTATCAGGATCAATAGAATCTACATTAGCTTGAGCTACCAATGCTGAAGTTTGTACTTCTTCTGAAACTGCTCTGGCTTGCGGATTATTAATTTTGGCTCTAGCCTGTCCTATTTGAGTATTGTTGATATTCTGCGCGAGCCTCTGAGTCTCTTGCTGACGTTGTTTTTTATCCTGAACCTCAGCTGCAAATTGAGATATAGAAGAATTCTGCTTAGCTGTATTAGTAGAATCATTTTTATGAAAAGCATCTGCTTGAACAGATTTTTGTTTTTTGATTTCATGATTAGTTTTTTCTTGATCAGCTTTTTGAGTTAGAAGGCTATTAATAGCTTTCTTGGTTTCAATATTGTTTTCAACTTTTTTCTCTGTATTAGCTTGAACAATTTTTTTAGCAGCTAATGACGAAGATGACTGACGAATAGCAGGTTCGTTTGCGGCCCGTGCATCAGCTCTAGTCGCTGATTGGAGCTGAGCTTGAACAAAATTTGGGGATCTATGATCTACACCTGGCATTTACAAGATTAAAAGAACAAAAATAGTTTAAAAACTGGTTAAGGATTAGCTAAAAAAAGAAGTTTAGAGGTGGAATCCGTTTGACAAAAATATTAAGCTAAAAATTTGAGCCCTTTATTATTATCATCTTCATGAAAATGAGAAAAGTCATAATTAACTTTATTGTTTCTTTGTTGATAAATTGAGCTCATTGCTTGAGTTGCAGAGTTTTTTATTTCTTCAATTTGTGAGCTAGAACTTTTTTCAGTCGATTGATCTGAAGATTTTGGAGCTTTATTTGAGAAAAAATTCTCAGGCTTATTAGTCCTAAATTTATTTATTCTATCCAAGAAAAACTCCTATCGACAATTTTCTTCTAACAATTACAGATTAATAATTAGTTAAAACCTTTATCCTACAAAAAGATGATTTTGAAAATAAAAAAAAGGGACTTTCTGGTGAAAGCCCCTTAGTTTGGGAGGGAGGGAGAATTGTTAAAACTAGGTGCTAGCTTGACCTGAAGAAGATACTGCCTTCGTTTCATGTTTATCTTCATCTGATGTTGTGGTCTGCGCTTTACCCGCGACTTGTGCAGTGACAGAATTTGGCAGTTGAGCACTTGCCGCAAGAGCTTGTTGATTAGTTGATTTATCAACATCATCTAGGAACTTATATCCAGAATCATTACTCTTAGATTCTTGAGCCAACTTCTCTTCTACATGTCTTTTATACTCTTCTTCGTCTTTCTTTGCTTTTTCGTCATTTTCTTTTGCTTCAGCAATATTAGATGCTTGATCGGCAGTTTTAATGCCTTCTCTAATTGACAGTATTTGAGCTTGAAGGTCTATTACCCTAGCTCCAGCTATTTGATCACCTTGCTGAGACTCTCTTAGAGCCTGGGCGTAATCCTTATTTACACTTTCAAGTTCAACTTTTAAAGACATTGCCAAATTAGACTGAGCTGTACTATCCATATAATCTCCTTACTAGCGGTAATCAACCATTTGATTGACTATGTTATCCCTATATCACACCAATATTAAGCGGAAGTTAAGGCTAAAAATAAAATTTGCTAAAATAATAATCAATGGAAACTAGCAATAAGTACGCAGAAATCCTTGATCGGAACATTTCTGCTATAGATCGAGTAGTAAGTGCTGTCAAGGGCACTATCGGGCCAAAAGGCTTGGATGTAATGCTGGTAGATAAATTTGGGAATTTTAAGTGCACTAATGACGGAGTAGAAATTCTCAATAATATGGAACTAAATCATCCTGTGATGAAATTAATCGTACAAGCAGCTAAATCCCAAGAAGCTAGAGTAGGAGACGGGACTACCACTGTCGCTATCATGTGCGGAGCAATTCTCAACCAAGCCCAAAAACAAATTACCAATGGAATTCAAGCAATTAAGCTCATAGAGGGCATTAAGCTAGGAGTTAAGCTAAGTATCGAGGAACTCAAGTCTTGCTCAAAACCCATCAAAACCACTCGAGACAAGGCTTTAGAGGACTTGGTCAGAATCTCTTCGCGAGGTGATAACGAAATAACAGGCTTAATCATGCTCTCAGCCAGGCAAACAGAATTAAACAACAATTCCTCAAAAGCTCTCCTCGAGAGTGATGCAGGCTATGAATTCTCTGATAGTGTTTGCGGAGTGCTAAATGAAGAATCAAGAATTTTGGATGGTTTATTTATTCGCAAAAAAACTCATTTCAATTATCCTAATAAATTTAAAAATATCGATGCTCTTGTCATCGAAGGTCCTTTTGAGCCAGAGCCCATGTCCAGCGAAGCTGTAAGCACAGACGAAGGTGTAAAAAAATACGAACAAAATATCCAACTTCTTCTCGAGACCGCCAAAAGAATCTCCAAAGCC
>JBILGG010000015.1:0-12121 GCA_044351165.1 Candidatus Caenarcanales bacterium
GAGATCCTAATGGAAATTTTGGAGGATCAAGAGCTTTGTCTCGTTATGAATTCGCTAAAACTATGACTAATATGCTCGACTATCTAAAAAAACAAATGGAAGCCGATCACAAAGACTTAGAGGGTTTGGTTTCTGTAATGGAGATGTTCCAGACAGAAATCAAATCTCTTGAAACGAAGCTTGCGAGCGCTAATTCTGAAGTAGCTAAGCAAAACGCAACTGTCAGCGAACTTAATGAGATAGTGGTCGCGCTTGGCGATGAGTATAATACTCTAAAAGCCGGTTCAGGACAGGTTTCTGAAGATAGTACTGCTCCAGCGCCAGAAAGTTTTGAGTTTAGATTGGCTCAAGTTGAGCAAAAAGTTGATAGTTTAAAAAATCGTGGATTATTCGTGGACACCTTGCTAAGAGGGACTTTGAACGATGTAAGAAATGTTACACTCGGAACCGGCAAGCTTTTTAAGAGCACTAGTGCTTCTATAAAAGATAAAGTTACTACTGACGCATCAGAGCTAAAATCTGAATCAAGCCAAGAAACACAATCTAATCTTTCTGTCACAGAAGAAGTTAGAGCTGATGTATCAAAATCAAAAGAAACAGAAACTAGTAAGCCAATCGAAAAAGCTTCTCCTGTGCCTGCTCCGGCGCCTCAAGTAGCGCCTACTGCTTCTCCAGCGGGCTCAGCGACTGCAAAAGAGGCTGAGCATATACATTCAGAAAAAGAAGAAAAGCATTCTACCAAACCAAAGACCACCGAACAAAAAGATCCGATGCATGGATTTTATGATGATGAAGACGTCGACGATGAAGACCTAGAGGATATAGATAGTTTCTATGATTAACCTTATATCCAGAAAAGATATATGTAAAGAACTGGATATTGATGACTACGTATTGAGTCAGTATGAGGCTTTTTTGGAATTGCCTAAGCCTAAAGATGATTCTTACGATGTTAATATAGCTAAATTAATTGCTCGCTTGCATGAATTTATTTGTAGCGGACTTACTCTCAATGATATTCGGCATTTGAGCCTTTGTGCTGATCAGTATTCGCATCTAATCCCGTCCCTGAGAACTTTTCGTGACTTCTCACCTCAGCATCATCTTAAAGAATTAGTCATTTACTATAACGAGATGATGCAGGACATGAGCGGGCGCGAGCATCATTACCACAGCCGAATTCAAGAGTTAGAGTCGATCTTAGAAGCGATGCAAGTAGAGCTTGAAAAAAATGGAATAGCTGTAGATCAAGTTCAAACTTATCAAATGGAAAAAGAAAGATACAGACTCGAGCTAGAAGATAGAATAAAACAGCTAGAAAAAATGCAATTACAATTCAATCAGCAAGAGGTAGAGTTACATGAGCTTAGATATCAAAACGACAAAAAAGACTATGAGCTTGAAAAACTTAGAGCAGAAATAGAATTCTATGCAAGCCAGGATTCAGCCATGTTGCAGAAAAAATCTGCTATCGACATCCAAGCGCTGATGAAGAAAAAAGAAAAAGAAATTGCACTTAAATACCAAAGAGAAATTTTTGATTTGAAAAAACAAGTTGATATGCTTGTCGAGAAAAAAGAACAAGAATGGTCCTCGCGGAACTTAATGCCTCCAAAAGCGTCTAAATAACTGTTGTGGAGTGCCCATATTGTAGATCCAAAGATTCAAAAGTTCTTGAAAGTCGCTCTGCTGACGATTCTAGAAGTATTCGTCGCCGCAGAGAGTGTTTGGCGTGCCTAAAAAGATTTACTACTTACGAAAGAGTTGAACTAACTCCAATTATTGTAATTAAGCGCAGTGGCTCGCGAGAAGTCTATTCTAGAGATAAATTGCTAGCTAGCATTGTTCGCTCTTCAAGTAAAGCACAAATATCGGCATTAACGATAGATGCGATTGTTGAGAGAGTTGAAGCGCGTTTGTACCAAGATTTTCCGCGCGAAATAAATGCAAGCCTAATTGGTCAAATGGTTATGGAAGAGTTAAAGAAGATAGATCCGATGGCTTACTTGAGATACGCATCAATTTTCAAAAAAATTAATTCGATTTCAGAATTTGTAGAAGAAATGAATAGTTTAAATGAGCTATACTGTTCTCTGCCTAGGTAATTTATAGGATATCCTTTTTTTATTTTAGTTCCGATATTCTTTAATAGAACTAGTTTGGTGATGAAAAAATATATTTTCTTATTTTTGATTTTTGTGTCTTGTTTGCAAGTTCAAGCGGTACCAGAAAAAATTTATGAAGTCGATTTTGAAGATGGCCAGGTTTTTTATATGTACTCCGGTACAAAAACTACCCTTAGAATAAATCAAATCCCTCCGGATCTTAACTCTATTCAGCTATCGATTGTTGAAAAACCTTCAGCACCAAAAGCTTCTATTGTCGGTAAAAGATTGAAGGCTGTAAACGCCGGCAACAGTACAGCTTATGCAGATTTTATAATTGACATTCCTGAAATATCTCATGGAACAAATATCAAACAGCTTATTCAATTAGATCTAAAAACCTTTAAAAAATCTTCTGAAAGAGCTTACGAAGTAGTTGATAGGCATACTTATTACATTCGACCTACAACTTGCTCTCCCAGCGGAGATAACGTCTGCGGTAGTTATAAATCCAAATGTAGAAAAGGTTCTACTAATTGTAGTGAAGATTTGACTCTTCTAAAAACTTTTATTAATGAATGTGAGATGAATCGTTATGGAGCTGAATATCTTCATGACGGAGTATGTAACGATTCGACTATTTAGTCATATCTAGAGCTTTTTCTAAGGTTTTGATTTTGGATTCAAGCTGTTTTACTTGGTCTTTGAGAACTTCGTTTTCAAGGCTTCGATCGCTGAAGTTCCCAAGGCTAGCAGGTTTGCGCTGGGAGCCAGCTCCTTGCTTCGCCAAAAAATAGCCTATCAATATACCTATGGCTACTGATGTGATTATAATTAATAAGTTTTCAATTTCCATAAATGGGGCAGCTGATGGGACTTGAACCCACGAATGCCGGAACCACAACCCGGAGCCTTAACCACTTGGCGACAGCTGCCACACACTAAAAATATTACCATATTAGGCGTTTGAGAATCTCAATCTTCTAACTTCTTTAAGAAGGGTTTCTAGATCGTAAGGCTTGGGTATATAGACATCTGCAACAGCGTCAAGGAAATTTTTATATCCAGGAATATTTGTAGCAATAACGATTTTAAGACTAAGTTTATCTTTTAGGGTCTTGAGTGATTGGCTTAGCTCGAGAAAATTTTGATGCCCCAGTCTAGCAACTTCGATAATAATGGTTCGCGGTTGGTATTCTTCAATCTCGGCAAGCAGAGAATTAAATCCTTGTGAAATTTTTGCTTCACTACCTTCTCGCGTTAAAGTTTCTTCTAGCAAGCTTGCAAAATCGAAATCATCTTCAAGAATTAGAACTTTTTTGTTTTTGGATTCGTTTTTGTTTTTGTTTTTTACAGCTTGTTCTATGATATCTGTGCCGGATAAAAAATTACGGTCTATGCTAGAACACACTCCAATATTGAGATCCAGAAGCCCCTCTTTACGCCTAACTTTTTTTGGAGCAGAGCATATAATATACCCACTATCAAAATCTTCTTGTTTGTAAATATTATTCAGTATGGTTTTGAAGTTTTGTTTAGCTATGTTTAGAATGTTTTCTAAGTTATCTGAATCACATAGCACCAAAAAATTATCCCGTCCTAGATGACCTAAAAAAGCATTTTGATTATTTATATTTTTTAGGCTCTCAGTGAGGATTCTAGCTGTTTCTCTAATAGCGGAGTCGGCACTGGAAACTCCATACATATGACTGTAACTTTGGAAATGAAGAATATCTACGTGGATCGCATGCCAATCGCTAAGATTTTTGCGGCAATGCTCAAGAATAGTGTAAGTTCTATTGATACTAGGCAAGCCTGTTAATTGGTTTTGCTCTAGAACGCTCTTCCTGCGCAGGATAGAAAATATCTTCAGGAAAGCCTCTTGTGCGCTGATGTCTCTTAGTACTACCTCATCAGCCCCTTGCTTGAAATATTCAAAAACTTTTTCCTTACTGGTGCCTTCTCTAGCGATAACAAGCTTAAAAGGCTGACAGGACTTGGATCTGTAGCTAATTTCGGGATTCGAAAGATTCTCCTCAAAGACAGTATCTTCAATTAGAAGAATATCTGGTCGGTACTGACGAATAATGTTTTTTAGATTCAGGCTATCTTTTGTTTGGACAAGCTCAATGCCTTCCTTGGAGCAGAGATCTTTAAAATCTGGATTCTCCGATAAAATATTTTCACAACCATCTTTGAGGACATGGAGTATATATGTTCTTGGAATTAATCCCACCAGACTACTCCTCCTTTATGAGCTTCGGTCGGCAAATATAGATAAAAAGTGGTTTTGCCATCTCCACTTTTTACTTTTAGATCTCCGCCAAGTAATTTAGACAGAGAATAGCTAATATAAAGCCCAAGTCCGGTACCTTCAGTTTTTCGAGTAAGAGGGCTATCCAGGCGACTAAACTTAGTGAAAATTTTTCTCTGGTCTTCTTCTTTTATGCCTATACCATAATCTGTGACATTGATACGTACCATTTGCTTGCCATCATGCTGGCATTCTCTTACTTTTATTTCCACGAGATCGGCATCTGGAGAGTATTTCACAGCGTTATCAATAAGATTAGTTAGAATCTGTTCGAGTCTATCAGAGTCCACCCAAACATCTGGAAGAGTTGGCGGAAAATTTATATCAAACTTATGTTTGGATTTATGCTTACTCTCGACCATCATAGTGATGTTTTCGATAATAGGTTTGAGCTTGACTGGATGAATAGTAAGCTGTAGTTTTTTACTTTCAAGCCTGGATACTGCAAGCAAGTCCTCGACGAGCCTTGAGAGCCTATCAGCTTGGTCTTTTATGATATTGATATATTTTTTTCTTTTTTCTTCGTCTATGGTTTTAGCTTGGTGCAGAAGCGTGGCGGCAAAGCCTTTTATACTAGTGATGGGGGTCCTAAGCTCGTGAGACACAGTGCTAATGAATTCTGATTGGGCTTTATCAAGATCTTTTTTATAATCTTCAATAAAGAAAAAAATTAAATAGCCATCAATATTGTCTTCTGATCCAAGTATCGGTGTAGATCTGGTTTCAATGGCGATTTGCTTGCCGTCTTTTGTAAAAAGGTTTACAGAGAGAGATATAACCTCTGTAGGTTCTTTAAACTTCATCGGATCTTCGGTAGAGAAAAGTTCGGAGATATTTTTGCCGAGCATTTCTTGTTCTTTCCAGCCAGTTATTTCTTCAAGCTTATTACTAAAAATAGTTATTTCATGGGCAAGGTTAAAAGCTATAAAACCATTTTTTGTGGCACGAGCTATGCTTTCTAGAACTTGTTCTTGATTAATTCGATCTTGAGAGTGAGGTTTTGATGACACGCTTATATCTATTATAAACTGCCAGACCTTAGGTATTTAGGATTTGAGCTCTAAGATAGTCTTGGATATGTCTTGAGCACCATAAATCGCAGATCCTGCAACCAAAACATTGGCGCCAGCTTTCTTAAGATTTTCTGCAATTTGTCCGGGTGTCACTCCACCATCAATTTCGATACAAAGCTCTTGGTTATTAATATTTGTGCCAATCTTCAAGTTTTTTTTAATAGCCATGTTTTTTAGCTCAGAAATTTTTTCTAGAACTATGGGCTTGAATTTTTGGCCCCCAAATCCGGGATTGACAGACATTAATAAAACCAAATTTACATGCTCTAAAACCTCTTCTAGAGCTGAAACAGGAGTCGCAGGATTAATTGAAATCCCAGCTTTTTTGCCATAAGATTTTATGAGATTTATGGTGTTAAGTATTTTATCGAGGGCATAATTATTACTAGAGATGCCTTGAGATTCCCATTGCTCCTGGGTTTCAGTGCCCCACCAGTACTCTCCAGTGTTATGAACTTCTTGTGTGAGCAGGCTTGAGTTAGATCTTGAAATTCTATAAGCTTCCATGTGTATGGTGATCAAATCAGCACCAGCTTCCGCAAAATCTTTTATATGATTTTCGGGATTAAAAATCATCAAGTGCGCATCCAAAAAAAGATTTGTATGAGGTTTAATTGCTTTTAGGACGGGCGCACCAATTGTCAAATTGGGCACAAAAGCCCCATCCATAACATCTACGTGTATCCAATCAGCTCCAGCGATTTCTACTTTTCTAATTTCGTCAGCTAGTTTTGAAAAATCAGCAGATAAAATTGATGGCGCTATCAAAACCATTATTTATAAGGTTTCCAAGTATTCTAAATACGCGTCACGATCTAGAGTATCAGCGCTTTCAATGCTATTAGTCGGATCTATCGCTTCTATCTCTACCACCCAAGTGCCTTCATTAAGCTCTTCTGGGTTAGCTACTAGATCTTGATTGGTTTGAATTAATTTAGCTTTAAAAGGGCTGTATAAGTCTCCTACAGCCTTTACTGACTCTAAAACTGCCAGGCTAGTGCCAGGTTCAAAAATTTTGTTTTTTTCTTGTTCTTCGATAAACACAATATCGCCGAGCTGGTCGCTAGCGTACTTACTGATACCCATCTGGTAACGATTGCCTCCTAGGCTAGATATCCATTCATGAGTTCTAAAAAATTCTTTAGGCATGCTTGGTTTTTATTTTATAGATTATTTAGAAGTTTTGGGAGTTGGAAATATTAAGAAATGCTAAACTCCGGACCTCTGATGTTCCTAAAAAACCATGGTTCAACAATTTCTGCCTCAAAATCATTACCACGAATCTGTATTAATGCGTTCTTGGGGTCGTTTGGTGAATCAATATAAGCAAGGGCGATGCCGCGTTCTAGTTTTGGAGAATAATTGCCACTGGTAATTTCACCGATTTTTACTCCATTAAAAAAAACTGGAGTGTGCGCGCGCGCCAGAATTTTTTGGTTTTTTTCAAAAGCAAGTCCAACAAGTTTTTTGTTTTTTTTGGTGCAATTAGCCTTTCCGATAAAATCGTTTTTGCTAAGCTTGCAAACCCAATCAAGACCAGCTTCAAAGGGACTAGTACAAGAGTCTATATCATTGCCATGCAAGCAATACCCAGCTTCAAGTCGTAGTAGATCTCTAGAACCCAGTCCACATGCGATGCCTTGATGTTCATTTATAAGGTTATTCCAGATTGACATCAAGATCTCAGGTTTTCCATAAAGCTCATAACCTTTTTCGCCAGTGTAGCCAGTAGCAGTTACAATCAAGCTTTCCTCTTGAAAATTGATTTCGTCAAAAGAAAAATATTTTATTGTTTCGATCCCCAAGACCTTATCCAGAACGCTTTTGGCGCTTGGTCCCTGAACGGCGATTTGTCCGATCTGGCTTGTGATATCTTGTAAGCACAAATCAAAATTTTCAGCATGTGATCTAAACCAATCACTGACAGCTTCATGGTTACCTGCGTTATTAACCACAAGAAATTTTTTGGGATTAAATTTATAAATTATTAGATCATCAATAATTCCCGAATCTTCATTTAGTAATAAAGTATATAACGCACGTTTGTCCGGAAGATTAGCAAGGTCATTGGTAGTTAAATAATCTAAAAACCGCTCAGCATCCTGCCCCTGAACCCACCATCTGCCCATATGTGAGACATCGAAAATTCCAAAATGATTGCGCACTGCTTTATACTCGTCCATAATGCTTGTGTAAAATGTCGGCATTTGCCAGCCATTAAAATCAGCTGTTCTGGCTCCGTGACTGAGATTGTAACCGCTAGATATGGGTTGAGCTAAAGTTTTCATATCTTTATTTTAGCATTGTTGACTAAATTTTATACAGCAAAAAGCTCACCGAGAGTAGGATGCGGGAATATCCAAGACTTCATATCTTCAATACTTAAATTCTGCTGTAACACAGGGATCATTATCGAGATTAAGTCTGAAGCTGATTTGCCGATCAAATGTACTCCTAAGATTTTTCCTGTTGATTTTAACAATATTAGTTTTGTCATTCCGCGATCAGCCCCAATGATTCGAGCTTTTGCATTACTAGCCCAATTAATAACAAGAGTTGAGATATTTTCAGAGCCATAGACTTCTTGGGCAGATTTCTCAGTAAGACCTAAAGATGCGATTTCGGGATGAGAAAAAATTACAGAAGGTACTAAATCCTTGCGAAATAAAAACTCCTTCTCGGTGAGTTTATAAGCGAGTTCTCGAGCTTGCATATAAGCATAGTGCGCAAGCGCAAACTCTTTACTGAGATCTCCGATGATATGAATATCGTCAGTTTTTTTACTCGGATCAAACCCTTCTGGATAAAGGCTTTCGCGTCCAACAGCCACGATCACAGTATCATTACTATTTACTGGAATTGATGCTAAGTCCTTTACGCTTGTATGTATTATTATCCCTTGCCTGACTAGTTCTTGGTGGATTTTAGCCTGGATATCATGGTCTAAAAAACCTAGAATTTTTTCTTGCTCTTCAAATAGCTGAACTTTTTTATTATGATTAGCGAGCATTGATGCTAGCTCGACTCCGATATAGCCTCCTCCGATAATAATAAAACTCTCTTGCAGACCTTGTTTTAGATGATCGATCTGAAAAAACTCATCGCTAGTTAGAGCTTGCGGGAATTGCAATAATCTTCTTGGCTTAGAACCTGTCGCGATAATCAGTTTGGAGTACGGAATCTTCTCATTATCATCTATCGTGATAGTTTTAAGAGCCGTATCCACGCGAGCGGTCCCATTTAAGGTCTTAATACCTAACTGCTTAAACTCGTTCTGGATGCCTTTTTCAAGCAGAGTTTGATTTTTTTGAAGAACCATAGGTAATTGATCTAAAGAAGAAATTGCGTGTAGTTGTTTACTTGGGATACAGCCAGCATGCAAGCAAGTGCCGCCAAGTTTATATTTTTCTATTACAGTTACGCTTAATTCTGAATTAAGTTTTTTTAGTTCGATAGCACTTTTGTAGCCAGCTGGACCGCCGCCTATTATTACTATGTCGTGAGAGGAATTATTCTGCACAATAAGATTTATATCACGAAGCCACAGCTTTAATCTTATTGACTTTTTGTTTTGCCAAGCTCGTTACGATTGTGAGAAATTCTCAAGAGATATCTACCAAACCCGTCAATAGCAAGGCTTAAAGGCACTAATGATTTTTTATAATATGGAAATAACTTAGATAATAAATCACCAATGGTTCCGCCCACCAAGCCTAATCCCGAAGCAAAATAAAATTTACGTCCATTAAATAAATGTCCCGGATGCGATTGTTCAAGATCCACCAAAAATCCTCCGCCATCTCTGAGTATGGTTCCCAGTTTTTCATTGCCCGTAAAATGCCACAATAACGAACCGACATTACAGAGTACGCCGCTTAAAATCCCAAACATCCCTTTATTGGCATCTTGGAAATTTTTTAAAAAGTCCTTAGAAAAAACATAGCTATAACTTTTTTTAATTCCTTCTTTTAGATGTTCAAAATGCTCAGTAAAGCTTGAAAATTTATCTTTGCCATTCATGTTGCAAAGAGTGTTTGCGTAAGTATAAAGACCGACTGCATTACCGCGATCAAGATAGGTGTGATCGTGTGAGGATAAGGATCCTACGATAATATCAAGCGAATGTCCAAATGCTCCTAAAAGATTTTTTTTGCTGAAATATTCTAGTGAATTTATCGCACCGTTTAAAATCAAAAAAACTTTTGTTCCGATTTGTCCAAAGCCATCGCAGAATTTTTTTACACCATCTGAGAGATTGAGAATGTTTGCAAAAGCTGAGGTAGAATTCCCTATTATCGAAAAGAAATTTGCAAATTCTGGAATAAAAGTTTTAATTGCAAAATGATTAAGAAAATTTTCCAGTGAGTTTGTTTTTTCTGATTTTGGAAATTCCAAAATTCGTTCATGTTTTGGAAAAAGTTTTTTTGAACTCTCTTGTTTTGGTTCAACAAAAAAAGGATTATCTACAAAACCCGGCCGAGCTGCAGATAATTCTCTGTTTGCTATCGTATTTGGTACTGTTAGGGTTTGCAAAATCCTCCTTGTAATACCATTTAGTGATATATATTAGCATATTTCTTTTCTGAGATTAAACATATTATTAAGCCAGAGTTTAGCTTGATATATGGAAACCAAAAAAATGTTAATTTTTAAAAAATTTGGGTATAAAAGTATTTTGTAGTGATTTCATTCAAGAGTTCGCTTAGGATTTCTAGATCATAATCTATGCCTGTTATTTGGCCCAAAGTTTTATTATCTACAAAAAAATCAGAATTTATTTTCAACTTATTAAGCTGGATAGATCCCTGCTGGATAAATGATCTTCGAGCCATAGCTTGCGCCGAACCCATGATTTTGTGGAGTTGGTTTTCTATTAGTATAATTCCTTCGTTTTCCACGCACGATGAAAAGCAGTTATAGCTTGGGTTTGGTAAGTTAAAATCAGCGTCGGCAATATCACAATTCAGAACTTGATTTATTATGGCTTTTATAAATCCATTAGTTTTTTTAAAAGATTGCTTTAGAGGTCCTCCAAATTCAGGATGAGATTGAGGAGCAATAAACGTATAGCAAATATCGCCGCCATGTAAAACGGCTCGCCCACCAGTCGGACGGGTGTAACAGTCTAAACCCAATCTATGAGCTTCTTCTAGGATTTCTTGTTTTTGTTTTTGGATTTTACCAAGGCTAATTGCTGGTTTTGTCCAGGTGTAAAAAAATAAAATTGGTTCTGATAAATCTGAATCATCGTATTCCTGCAATAGTTTAAAGTCTCTTGCCATTGGATCTAGATCCTCAAAATTTTTGTTAAGCGGATTCCGCCTCAAAACTTCGTTTTTCAGCGAATCCTTAAGCTTCAAGACTCATCTCCTTGCTTGGCAAGCGCATCAGCCATATAACTACTTCTGACCAGGGGACCCGCTTGGACATTGAGTCCTAGCTCTTTTGCTTTTTGGGTATAAAAATCATAAACTTCGGGCTCTACGTATTCGCTGACAGGAAGAGCCATGCCTGGAGGTTGTAGATATTGGCCTATGGTTATGTATCTCACTCCGACGCGATATAGATCTTGAAAGAGTTCTAACATCTCTTCGCGAGTTTCACCGTGTCCTACCATGATTCCACTTTTTAGAGCTAGAGAAGAATTGCGCTGGAAATATTCAAAAAGCTCTAAAGCTTTTGAATAGCTAAAACCCGGTCTAACAAAAGGATACAGAGCTTTTACTGTCTGAATGTCAAAACAAAGCATATCGGGTCTTGCTGAAATTATTTCATCAAACGCAAAGGTTTGATTTTGAAAATCAGGTATCAAGGCTTCAAGTTTTACTTTAGGTCTTTGTTCTCGACAGTGTTCTATGACTTTTCTAAAATGGCTAGCTCCGCCATCAAATAGATCATCACGAGTAGGAGCTGTGATTACTACGTATTTAGCTTTCATGTAGTCAATCATATTTAGCATTTTCTCAGCCTCAGAAGGGTCTACTGGAGCAGGTTTCTCTCTACCTACTGCACAAAAAGTACAAGCTCGCGTACATTGAGAGCCAAGTATCATAACAGTTACAATGCCATGTGAAATGCATTCGCCGCGGTTAGGACATTGAGCCTCCTGGCAAACGGTGGTCATCCCATCCAGAGGCATTTTTTTTATAAGGTCATTAAAAACAAATTTGGGCTTTGAGTTTCTAAGCCATTTTGGTGTCTTGAGTTTTTGATCTTTTTTAAATGGGTTGCGCTCTAGGATATCCATTTGAACCGCCTAGTTAAGTAATTATATATCTTAGCTTGAATTAACCAGTTTCATTGTGATATTTTAAACATCATGAAAGTTTTTAGAGCATTTTTGTTATTAAGTTTTTTGTTAGCTAGACCTGCTCATGCTGGTGTAATGACTAAGATGGTGGAAGTAGATTCCGAATGTAGTCGCGAGCTTGATGTAATGCGCGTTGAGCTTGATGAGGTAAAAGCTAATAATCTGAATTTATCTGATCGAATAAACCGATTGCTCAATGACAATATTTTATTAACTGCAGAAAACAAAAATCTAAAAGAAAAAAATGCTGTGCTCATCACTCAAATAGCGGGTCTCAAGCAAAATAATTTGGAGTTAGCTTCTAAAATTCAGGATTTAA
>JBILGG010000172.1:0-3748 GCA_044351165.1 Candidatus Caenarcanales bacterium
GGTGGTCATAAAAATAATATATATATAGTTTATAACAATTCCTGGATTTTTTTCCCTATTTTTGGACTATAATCTATATGTTTTTATATTATGAGCTCTAGCCAAACTGAAAATTCTGAAAAAACAAAGCACTACTCCCCAAGCGAAGTCGAGAGCTTTTGGACAGAGCAATGGCTTAGTAAGAATCTTTTTAAATCCCAGATTAATCCCAATAGAGAAAAATTTAGTATAGCTCTTCCTCCACCAAATGTAACTGGTGAGCTTCATATGGGACATGCTCTGGGTGGCACTATTCAAGATATTTTGATTCGGTATAATCGTATGCTTGGAAAAGACGTTCTGTGGCAGATTGGAACTGATCATGCTGGAATCGGCACTCAGATCGTAGTAGAAAAAAACCTAAAAAAACAAGAATCTAAAACCAAAGAAGATATTGGGCGTGAAGAATTTATCAAGCGCACTCAAGCGTGGAAAGAGAGCTACGGTAATAAAATCATCGAGCAAATGAAGCTTATGGGTTTTAGTCCTGATTATTCACGCGTCAGATACACTATGGACGAGCATTACGCTCATTCTGTTCAATCAGCTTTTATTAAGTATTTTGACTCTGGGCTTATTTATAAAGGCAAACGCGTAACCAATTGGTGTCCTCATTGTCTTACTTCTCTTTCGGATCTTGAAATCGAAAAAGAACAAATCAATAAAAAACTTTATAAAATTAAATACAAACTAAAATCAAACTCTTCTCAAGTTATTAATCTAGATTATATCGTAGTCGCCACAACCCGCCCCGAGACTATGTTTGGGGATACTGCTGTTGCGATTAATCCAGATGATTCTAGATTTAGTGAATTAATAAATCTAATTAAATCCCAGCCAGGATCAGTGTTAGCTTTAATTCCTTTTAGTAATATTGAAATTCCGGTAATTCTTGATGAGCATGTAAAAATGGATTTTGGAACTGGCGCTCTAAAAGTAACTCCAGCACACGATGCTAATGATTTTGAAATTGCTCAGAGACATAATTTACCAAGCGTTGTTATTCTCGATAAAACAGCTAAGCTAAAGCTCTGCTCCGAAGTGCCTGAAACTATTAGTATCAAAACTGAAGAAGGACTTGTAACCCAATCACTGCCTGGTATTGATAGATACAAGGCGCGCGATTATATTATTCAAGCTCTTGGCGATGATCTTCTAGCTACTGAAGAGTATGCTCAAGAAAAAGATCTGCATGATCGCTGTAACACTGAAATAGAGCCTTATTTATCCAATCAATGGTACGTTTCGATGTCTAAGCTCGCTAAAATTTCTTTATCAGCTTTTGATTCTGGGCGTTTTAAATTTGTGCCAGAGAGATACTCTTCAATTTTTAAAAATTGGCTTAGTGAAATAAAAGATTGGTGTATATCTCGTCAAATCTGGTGGGGGCACCAGATCCCGGTTTTTTATTATGACGATACTCCCGAAAATATTAGTCTAGATGAGCTGAAGAATCTCGCTAAATCCCAGCCTAATTGTTTTATAGACGATAATAACCGTCTTATTAGATACTACGCCAGTCAGTCTCCAAGAGACCCCGCTCATTATCAGGATCCAGATGTTTTGGATACTTGGTTTAGTAGTGCACTTTGGCCTTTTGAAACTCTTAAATCCGAGCATGGTTCATTAGAGACTAGTGATTGGGATAAAAAAGTTTATAAGAGTTTTTATCCTACAAGTATCTTGGCGACAGCAAGAGAGATTATTAATCTTTGGGTCACTAGAATGATTTTTTCTAGTTTGTTTTTTGAGCAAGAAATCCCGTTTAGAGATATTCTGATTCATCCAGTCGTCCAGACTCCTGATGGTAAGCGGATGAGCAAGTCTAAAGGTAATGCTATAGATCCTCTTGAAATGATTGCAAAATACGGAGCTGATGCGTCACGTATGTGGTACGCCAGTGTCGGAGTTATTTCTAATCAAGATGTCAAATTCCCTGGTAAAAAAGATCAGGATAAATCTTGGAGTTCAGATACCTTTGAGCAATACAAAAAATTTGCCAATAAATTATTTAACGCTTTCAAATTCACCTGTCTAAAACTCAATGAAGATGGTAGTTTCACTCCTCAAGCTCCAGAGAATTGGGATAGATCTAAATTCAATCTTGCTGATACTTGGATATTAAATAAATTTTTTAATCTCGTTAGCTCAGTTAACCAAGCTTTTGAAGTTTATGATTTATCGACCGTCCAAAAATCTATTTATGAATTTATCTGGTTTGATTTTTGTGACTGGTATATAGAGGCTGCAAAAGTCAAACAGGGAGCGGATCCAAGTACCCAAAAACAAATTCTTTTTTATATACTTGAAGCGTCCCTAAGATTACTTCACCCCATTATGCCTTTTATAACTGAAGAGCTGTGGCAGAACCTAAAATCTAATTTTGATTTTACTAATATCTCTAAGTCAATCCTAGACCAGGATCTAGATCCTAAATACTCAAATAGTATTTGCTTTGCTAAATATCCAAGCTTATGTCCTGATTTTTTTGAAGATAAAAATAATTTAGCAGAAAAGATGAATTTTATTCTGGGTATTATTTCTCAAGTTCGTAATACTCGCCAAAGCTTAGGCATATCCTGGGCTAATCAGCTTGATATTTTTTACGAAACTCAAAACCCTGAACATGGCTCAGCGCTTGAGTTAGCGCAGGCTTTTGTGCAGGAAATGGCTAAGGTCGCTAAGTTATCACCTAAGCCAGACCATTTAGCTCGTCCCCTAAATGTGTTTGTTGTAGAATCCTCTAAATTTTATGTTCCGCTTCTAAACCTTGTGGATATCGAAAAAATCAAATCAGGTATTAGTGCAAAAATAACTAAACTTGATAAAGATATTCTCGGGCTTGAATCCCGGCTGAATTCACCTAATTTTATCCAAAACGCCTCAAAAGATAAAATTTTAGAAACTCAATCAAGCCTTGATCAGCTTCTTGCTCAAAAACAGACTTTTATAGATGAAATATCCAGTTTGACTTAACCTACTCTTAACCTCATTTCTATTAAATACATTATAGGAGAGAGAGTTTGTCTCAAAGTTCCACACTTGAACAATCTATTGAATTTGCAAGGCAAGTGCTAGCCGCTAAGCCTGGCGAGGTTGTCAATGTTGGCCATAGCTTTAATTATTTTAATAGGCAAAAACGGAGTTTTAAAGACTCGCCTGATAAAAAACAAGCTCCGGAAAAAGTAATTTATACTAACCCAGGTCAAGCACGTTCGCTTCAACTTTATCAAAAAGCTTTTGAATACAGGGCAGGAAATATTCCCCAGCATAACAGCCAGGGTGATTTTCATTCTAATCTTGAAGTACTTCCTTCAATATCTTTAGAAATTTATGCTAATTTACACACAGTTGCTAATTTAATAGAAAATGAATTTGAAGAACATAACGCTGTTTTAACAAAAAAGAAAATTGCTAAAATCGGTCAACAATTTGCAAATTTAAGCCCTGAGTGCTTTTTACAAATGATGTGTTTGCATGATTCTAAGGATAAAAGAGATTTTAAAGTATGGGTCAAACGCGGGCCAATAGGCTTTTTTACTAATCCAAATATTTCTCACCAAAAATCACTTGAAGGAGAAGAGCTTGTTATTGCTTATATTAATCAAAACAGAGGCACAATTCAATTTATCCAAACTATTACTAGAAATATCTACGGAGATATTATTGATCTTAAGCATGTTGTTTATGAACTAGGAATCCCTATCGT
>JBILGG010000016.1:0-12081 GCA_044351165.1 Candidatus Caenarcanales bacterium
CGGTATCACTTCATCATCACAAGCCATAACAACTACAACACGGAATTCTAATCCTTTAGCTAGATGCATTGTGCACAGTGATACATAACCATTTGTAATATCCACATTCTCATCAAGAATTTTGTACTGAGTTCCTAGCTGTTTTAATACTGATTCAGCTCTAGTCAGTTGAGCATCAGATCTGACAAAAATCCCAATCTCATGTGGTAATATTCCTTCTTTAATTTTTTCACTAAGCCAATCACTAACAGCACTGATTTCATCTTTTTGTGAATCATTTGAAATAATCACAGGATCAGGACCGTTGAAAACAGAAATAGCTCCAGACCGATCCTCGACATTACCATCTACATCAGTAATTTCAGGACTCAATAGACGGTCTGCATGCATTCTAATTTGATGTGAAGTTCTATAATTTATTCTCAGATTACTTGATCTACCACGAATATCCACGCCTAATGCTTTCCAAGAGAACGGTTGCTGGAATATCCTTTGACCTAAATCACCTGCAAAGAACAATCCATTTTCACAATCAGCTCCAACTGATGCTAGAAACCTCAACTGAGCAACACTAATATCTTGGGACTCATCTATGACCATATAATCATATGGTTTGTTTTTAACCTTTTGGAAGTGTGCAGCAAGACGACTGAACATTTCTGACTCAGTCATTAATTTTTCTTTTTTTAACCTGGATCTAACCTTTTCAAAAATTGCCCATAAAACGATTCTCTGCTTTTCTGCAAGCCTAGTTTTACGCCCTAAGCGCATCACATCTCGGTATGCTTCCCACGTCTCTAACTGCCATGCATCTACAACCTGATCCCACTCTGTATATAAAAAATTATCAGAAAACTTATGATCTTCTTTTTTACTTTCTTCAATTACTATTTTTTTTATAACCTCACTTGATGCAATTTGTGGGATTTCTTTAAAGCTAAGTTCATACAATCGTTTGCCCAGTTCGGTCATAGAGTGAACCTCTAGTCTTTCACCTAGTCGGGGTTGATCATAAATAAGTCTTCTTAATTTTGTTGCTAGAGCATTAGCTAATATTTTTGAGAATGTCGCCAGAAGCACTCTTGAATCAGTATCATTTTTTGCCAAATAAACAGCACGGTGCAAAGCTACTACCGTTTTGCCAGTACCAGCCGATCCCGAAACTCTAGCTGGACCATTATAATCATGTTCAATAACTTGTTGTTGTGATGGATGTAGAAAAACAGTCCACTTTTCCCAAGGATATTTCATTGCACGTTCTAACTCTTCAACATTGTGCATAACTCTAAAGCGACGCTGTGCTTCAGGATGAGAGAATGGATCTTCTGCTGTTTTTATAGACTTGGTAATTCTTATCACTGGTTTACTACCTGTCGCTAGATCAAGTAATGCTTCTGCGGCTTCTACTGGTAAGTGGTCAACTAATTCAAGTATAGAATCTTCATTTGCGTTTTTTACGTCGTTAAGCCATTCTTCTGGAACACCGTAATTCAATAGTTCTTCATCAGATATATTCTGAAATAGTGGTGGCTTTGATTTCTTTTCTTCTGTGTAAACAGGTACAGTAATTTCTTTAACCGTTTCTCTTACTTCAACAATTTGTGCAGCACCAGTTTTGGGGTGAGTTTCAAGCTTGCGCCTTTCTGCCCAATTATAAGCAGGGTCATGATGGCCTACGTAACAAATTAGTAAGTTTGAATCTGTTTTATGAACTATTAATCGTATATCTCGGCTGACACGAACAGACCAAAAATTTTTGTCTTTTGCTCTGTCTAGTCTGTGGAATTGCATTCCAGGATTAGATGGATCTACTTGCAGATCAAAGACTGTAGTTTTAACAGATTTTTGCTCGTCACCAGTTAAGCGAGCAAGGCTATCAATAAATGTATCAGCGATTCTAAATTCCATTTACAAACTTTCCTTAATCAATTTTAAAAATCTTCATCACTTCATCACCAAGATGATTGATTACTTTTACTGCAATACGACCTGATTTTGGTTTATCAAATGGACGAGAGGTGTCACTATTAAGTGTTTCCCAAGCATCTGCATCAATCTCTGCTTTTAAAGTTGTTTTCAAACTCTTGTATGGATCATTTGCACCTAAAAAATAAGCTTGTCTAACAAAGAAACTTTCTTCGTTGTAATCAGTGTCTATAAACCAGCATGCAATTCCATCTGGTCCATCGCTGCGTACTTCACCAGTATTAGGATGAAATACATCTACACCATTAATCTTGACTTGTATTTTGTTTTCTTCAGCATTGAGTATATCGATATCAGGCTCTCCAAATATAACGAATAAATTACCCTTACCAGTGCTCTTGAGATCATCTGCCATGTGTAAGTCAGCATTCATACGTGCCTTAAGCACTGGTATTCGACCAAGCTTATTAAATTCAGAAGAGTGTGCTTCATAATTGAATGCACAGCTTATAAGTACATCAAAATCAGAATCCCCTGCTTCTCGTGCTGCTGCTACTAAGTCTGCCCTAGAAACAGTACCAAACTCTGGTCCAATAAATATTCCAGCACGTTTCTCTATTTCAGTATCACCATCAAATTCCGAAAAACGACCCTCCGCACAAATTAAATTACCTGGATATGCCATAACAGAACTAAAGTTGATTTTATCTTCTTTGTGAGCCTGCTGTACTCCTGCTGTTTTTAAGTTCTCTAGTATCATTTGAACAAAACTATCTTCGTCTTTATGACCATAGTTAGGTAGAACTGAACTGTCGAGAAGTTCATCTGCTTCATCTACTGTAAGGACTCTGTGTGGGGATAAACTTTCAACAGTGAAAGGGCCTGCTACGCGTATCTTGGAACTATCTTCATAAGGTTTATCATAAAGATATTCATACTCTGCATTTGCCTTGATAGATTCGCCAATTATTTTATTTCTTTCTTTTACAGTTTCCCAAAATTTTCTATGTAAATTAACGATTGTCGCAGCCCAATCCTTACCTGCTTGTGTAGGAATTTCCCATTCATTCCACTGCTTACCTAATGAATTATTTATTTCTAAATTAAGATCATTTAACTTTGGCTTAAATCTATTCCAAATCACATCCAGCTCAGCATTATTAGCAATAGATTTAAGAGTAATATTCGGTACACGCTCCAAGACAAAACCCTGTTGCACTTTTCCCAAGTAAGTATGTCCTCTTACAAAATCCTTTTGTTGAATTTCTGCAGTTTTAATTTCACCTTCAAAACTATCTGTCAATAAATAATACGGATATTTAGCTCCCATTATTCTTGCCCTCGTAAGTGCTAGAGAAACTCTAGAAGTGTCAATAGTAATCCAGCGTCTACCCCACTGTTCTGATACAAAAGCTGACGTGCCGCCCCCACAAGTAGGATCTAGTACTAAATCACCCGGATCGGTCGTCATTAAAATACACCTCTGAACAGTTTTCAAAGTCGTTTGAACAACGTAATTCGCCTTCTCGTGGAAAGAACCACGGGCTGTATCATCCCATAGATTAGAAAGCAAAGATCCTGGTTGGTCATCTAGGTATAGTTTGCGGTAAATTGATTTACCACCAATCTTAAGAATTCCCATATCAAGAAGTTTTGGTATTTGACTTGGGTCTATGCTCCAGTGCCTGTTTTGCCCTGGGTGATATTTCTCTCCCTTATACTCAATATAGCAAGTCCTCGTTTCACTTACATCCTGACTATTTATAGGAGATAATCTATATTTTCTTCCATCCCCATCATCATATTTATATTGAGATGAAAGCTTTTTATTTAAAGACTTATCAAGATATAGTTGCCTATATTTCATAAAAGTATATTTCTTGGAATACCAAAGCAAATAATCTTGAACTCCACTTAAGTAATTGGTGGCAAATCCCCCAGATTTTTGAAACGATATCATTGAAACGAAGTTTTTTTCACCGAAAACTTCATCCATAATGTCTCTTACTCTATGTACATTCTCTTCCCCAATTTGTACAAAAATCGAGCCTGATTCTGTTAATAAATCATTTGCAAGCATTAACCTATCACGCAAATAGGCGAGATAAGAATGTATACCATCTTTCCATGTATCCCTAAATGCCTTTACTTGTTCAGGTTCACGAGTAATATGCTCCATCTTTCCATCTTTAACATCTTTATTGTTTGTTGACCATTGAAAGTTTGAATTAAATTTAATTCCATATGGTGGGTCAAAATAGATACATTGTACTTTTCCTCTTAATCCTTCACGTTCAGCAAGTGAACCCATTACTTGTAAGCTATCCCCAAGTATCATTCTGTTAGACCAGTTTGCATCATGTTTATAAAACTCTGTTTTAGCTTCAGCATCAGGCAGCCCATTGAAATCAGAAAATAAATTCAGCTGCTCTTCTTCATTTTTATCATTAGATTCAGTTAGTCTTTTCAGATCGTCAATTAAAACTTTTGGATGAACCTTCTCTTGAATATAAAGAGGATGTGCCTGAACAATTAAGTCTGATAGGTCTTGTTCATCCTTTCCTCTCCAAACAAGTTGTGGGTCTAGATCACGATTTCTGCGTTGATAAGCAACCTGTATCGGTGTTTGATCTTCTTTGCGCATTATTGATTCGTACTCAGCTGTAGGAATGTTTTTTCGAGTCGCTTCTTCGTGCACAAGTGTCTCTATTTTCTTCTTCTTTTTAGTTTCACTTTGAGATTTTGTTTTTGGCATAATAATTATTTCCTATGTTCTTACCCCTGGGATTACTAAGTCGATCATTTCATCGAATCTCTCTTTGACTTTTAGATCGAAGTCAGGACCTATATCATAGACATCAGTAAATTCAGCAAATGCCCAACGTCCATATTCTTTGAGATTATTTACACCAGGTACCCAGTAGGTTTCCATTGTCGTTTTCTTTTCTTTGGCATCTTCTCTTCTGTAGCCTTTAATCTCAACAATCAAATTCAATGGATCTTCATGACCATCATCGACTAACACTATAAAATCCGGTCTATATTTTCTAGACTCAGAACCATATTTATATGGAACTTCTAGTCCAAGGCTATGATTTTTTACGTAAGCAATAACCTTAGAATGCGATTCAACAACACGGCAGAATTCTGCTTCCCAGTCACTATCAAGGATTACCCAATTGATATGGGATTTGCGTGGATCTGTTTCCCATCTATCAGTTTTTGAAGTATTGAAATTGACATGTATTGTAGACCCAATAGGATTGTATGGGTCAAGCAATGCTTTAATTGGTCTTTCACCAATAAGTGATCTAGTTATACCTGCTGTAATTTTTTCACAAGCCATATCTGCCAATTCTTGATACATCAATTGTGCTGGATATGTACCACCTCGACAAACCAAATAGTTGTCTAGCCATTCTTTTGCAATTCGTTTCAATTGACCAAATAAATGAAGCTTTGGCTCGCCTCCTGGATCTCGCCATTTAGTATATAAAAGTCTTTTCGTAAGATGCATCAAGAGGGTTGACTTTCTCATGTCATCTAGATGTTCTAAATTTAAATTTGCGTCTTCTCCAATTATCCCAGCAGTATTTGTAATTGAAGGACCAACTAGGTCTGGCGTTAAATCTAATACAGAATCATCTGTAAACTCAGCAGTCAATCTTTCTTCTTCTAGCTCAACTCTATAACCTTCTACTCGAGGGAATTTAATTTCCAGATGATCTCTTTCTGGACGCATAGCCTTCACTTGAATTGTTTCTCTTGGTTTTTGTGGTGGAGCAACAACTGGCTTAGCATTGAAATCAAAAGGGATACCTAAAACGTCTGCGTATTCAACATTGAAAAGACCATCTTCATTAAGGTCATAAGACTGACGTCTTAATGCTCGACCTATAACCTGTTCACAGAGTAATTGTGTACCAAATGCGCGTACTCCCAGTACATGCGTTACTGTATTCGTATCCCAGCCCTCTGTTAGCATTGAAACAGACACAACACATCTAATTGATTCGCCAAGCCGACCTTCCTTACCTACCGTATTCATTACTTCTCTAAGTAATTCCTGGTCGGAAATTTTTTCTGCTTGTTGTTGATCACCAGTTCTCTCAATTATTTCACGTCTAAATCTTTCAATTTCATCAGATGCCATTCCCCTGAAATTTTGATCAAGAGCATCACCAGATTCAAGTTGCTCACTATCAATTAGCAATGTTCTAGGTCTTGCTAATTGATTACCATGTTCATCAAAATTTCTGAATAATGCTAGGCGTCCCTCTACTAAATTTGAAGTACCATCTTCATTCTCTCTATGAAATCCAGAGATAAAATCATAAACAAGTTTTGATGTAGAAGTATTATTGCAAACCACAATGAAGCATGGTGGCACTCTAATGCCACTTTCTTTCCAGAGATTAAATGTCTTTTCATAATGCCCATACAATGCCTCTAATGCAGTTTGCAATTCAACCGGTAAGCTTAGTGGGTCAAGTTCTTTTGCTTTTCCCCTACCTTTTTTAGGCATTTTGGTTCGAATATGTTCCCATAAATTTCTGAATTTAGGCATATCGCCACCAGGAATATTGTCTGCGACAGGAACACGAGGCAATTTGACGATGCCACATTCTATAGCATCCATCAATGAAAAATCACTCATGGTCCAAGGGAAAAGAGTCCCTTCTGCGTAACCAGAACCTCTAAGAAAAAATGGTGTAGCGGATAAATCAATCACTCTATTTAAGCCAATATGACGATTAATGATTTCTAACCCAGATATCCATAATCTAGCTGCTTCATTATTTTTTTCAGCTTCTTCTTTTTCATCACCCGTCAAATCTATTTCTTCATTATTTGGCTTTTCTCTGTAGCAGTGATGAGCTTCATCATTAATAGCAATAAGATTCTTCATCCCCATTAAACTTGGAATAATTCTTTGGAGCATTTGACCTTCTGTTTCTAGTGTGCGTATTTCTTCTCCTCTACCTTGTAATAAAGACCTACCGCCTTTTGAAATATCTAAAGTATCTCTAAGTTTAAATGCATGATAGTTGGTTATAACTATCCTTGCACGTTCAAGATCAGGTAGCATGTCGCTGGGAACTAACTCTCTGCTGGCATAATAACTATCTGGATCGTTTGGTTGAAGTACTCTTAATCGATCACGAATAGTTAATCCTGGTGCGACTATTAAAAATCCTCTTGTGAATTTATTACTAGTGGGTCTTCTAACAGCATTAATTGTTTGCCAAGCGATAATCATAGCCATTACGGTAGTCTTTCCAGCACCAGTAGCTAGTTTTAAAGCCAGGCGCATTAATTCTGGATTTGCATCATTGTTAGCATTTGCCAAGTGATCCAGAAAAGACTGACCCATTTTCCCAAGTTTAGGTGCTACTTCTGTAAGCCAAATTACAGTTTCAACAGCTTCAACTTGGCAAAAAAAAGGACGTATACTGTTGAACTGATGATGACGCCAATGTTGAAGTAGTCTTGCTGTTTCCGGTGTAACGTTCCAATGCGTCGGGTCTGAGATTTGACGCCATTTATCCACTTCCCTTCGTAAATTATTAATTCTGGTAGTGGCATCTCCGTAAAGTTGTTCTTTACTTGAAATTCCTTCGCCTGTATCAAGTTCTAAATTTTGCTGATGATTGCCTCTTTGTTTTTTAGGCTTAGGTATCGGTGTTAGTAACTTAGATTGTCTACGCTCTTCCTTTAAAACACCCGTTGGTTGACCACTTTCATCAAGTTCCCAATGTTGCCAAGGGTACTCATATGGTGAGTTGATAATTGGTTTTTCAAAAAATCGATTGTCCATATAATAAAAACTCCAAGCTTAACGTGATATCATAAAATTTCAAACCAAAGACCAGTTTAATAAATAGTACTACACAATTATATCCGTATAATAGAATTGGTTCAAGTGTAATACATATATTGGTCAAGTTATAAAATAGAATCTGATGTCCGAATATTACAACTGTAATGTCCCCAGCTAATTGTAGTAATGTATCAATTAAAACAATGCTTTACAGGGGGTTTCAGGCAAAATCATCTCGCCTTCGCCGAAACAACAAGCGCACTCTATATCTCTAACTTCACAGTATGAAAATCTACTAGGATATTTTTAATGAATAATCTTTTATGCTTATCGTTTAAAGCGTTTAATAAATCATCTTCGTGAGCCGTTCCAGTGTATTTGATTTTTACATCCAAGTCCGATTTGTTTCTGGGCTTCCCAAAAATTCTGCTACCAAAAAGCTCAATACCTTGGATATCAAAATCCAAACCCTCGAAATGCAACTCATTTTTTAACTGTTTAATATGTGACTGAATTATGCTCTGTATTTCAATTTCACTATAGTCAAGCAATCCTAAAACGGTAAGCATAAAAATTATTTTAGTCTATATTGACCTGCACCAACAAACTCTAAGTATTCTTTGTCTCTTAAAAATTGTAATTGCTGTCTAATTTTTGCTTTTATATTCCGATTGTTTGGATGTAGTATTGCCAAATCATTTTCGAAAGAATAGATGTCTTTAAGAGTAAAATCTTTTTTGTTTAGAGCATCGATACATTTCATAATATCTAATATCCAGCCTTTAGCCTCGGGTTTTTTTATTTGTTTCAAAAATATAGTTTTTTGCCATTTATTAAGAATATCTTGTTTGTTTATAATATTTCCATTCTCGATATAAAAAATTTGTCCAGCTTTTGGAATTTTTGAAAAAAGAATATTTGAGCCTATCCAGCCTGCTCTGCGAGCAGGTTTTAATAATGGTTTGCGTTTTTCAATCATTTCAGAGGTAAAAAAATGCTTAGGAACAATAAAAAAATCATTGACGGTTAATAGTTCAAGTAGGTATGTCATAAAGAAGAAGTTCGGCTTGTTAGTAGAATTAATTCTATCGATCATTTTAGAATATGCACCTGCTGATATTTTTTTTCCAAATTTACCTTGTTTGGATTTTAGTTCAAAGTCTTCTAAGCAAATTGAACAATAAAAATCAGCGACTGGCTTATTGTTAACATATTCAAAAATTGATTCTCCACAGTTTGGGCAATATATTTCCTTTAAAACCCATTTCTCACTCAATACTCTAATCTTTTGAGAAGCACTATTATAATCGCTTATCAATCTTTCATCAAAAGCTAATTTCATACAATTCTAGACATCTAAAACCCCTACCCCACATCTTCCAAATCTTTCAGCTTCTTACCATTATACAGCCAGTATGCCGCTCCTTGGTAGGCGCCGCTGAGGCTTAGCTTACCTTTCGCCCTGGGCTTGTCATGTAATCGCCCATAGCTGCGTTACGCTCGTCCTCAAAATTATCATTGACAGGTAGTCAACTCAAATTTTTCGGACTCGCAAGCCTTGCTCTGAACGATTCCATGACAAGCCCCTTGTATTATAGTCAAGGGCGAAAGCTTCCAGACCTGCTCGCCGTACTCTACTTCCCGCTCCCCGACTACCTTTGCTGTAATAGTCGTATCGCTAATAAAAACAATTTCAGCCCCAGCGTGGATACCTTTTTTGAAAAAACTAAATCGCGCACCTTGCTCTCTGGCTTGCGTAACCTCATCAAATTCTTGATCTTTATTCATGTGTTCTGGATAAACCACCTTACACTCAAAACACAATAAAAGCTGTCGCACCAAATCATAATCAAGAGCGAAGAGCTCGCTATTACCGACTCGGTGCTTATCAAAAATCTCTATCAAAAGCCTTTCTTTTTCTGTATAATCTTTTAGCTCTACTGCAAAAAATCTTTTTAGACCTGTGACATTGTAATATCCATTCGCTTCAAGGATTCGCATTCTATCTTTAAAATTATCAGTGCCGCTTTGACCGATTTTGATCAAGCCCGACACGGCGGTAGTCATGATGTAAATAATTCCTTGCATAATAATAATTAAAGCACGGTTTTTAATTGTAATATTGTTACAATTAGAGCGAGCCTTAGCAAGGGTTTTGGGCGGTTTTACTGGGGTTTTGAACTTGGCTAATTGTAATATTGTTACAATTAGTCCTGTGCTGGTTTGGCTGTGTGGTTCTGTATTCGGGTGGAATTATCTCGGTTTTGCCGAAGCGGTAAGTGCGGCCCCTAAGGATTTAAGTGCGTATATGAAAGATGGCTTAAAATTTTTTCTACTGGTACCAAATCAGTGTGCGTGTCGAATTTGGTGGTCGGTGACCCCCAAATTGATAAATTAGGGAAATGGCGTAGAATATGCCTTTGGATCTGAGGATATTGCTTATAAAACAGCCTGAAGTTTCTAAAAGACCGTTCATCAAATCCTTTGATATGTTTTGAGCTTTCAGCTAATTTGGATAATAGTTTACTTCCATATTCGGCTCGGTCCTCTCCCTTTTGTTCAAATTCAACTATGTAATATCCAACTAACCAATTACGAATAGTAAGAGCAATATTCACTGCTTTTATAGCCTGCTGCTGAAATTGCTTATGAGTTTGCTCAATGAGCGAAATTAGTAAATTAAAATTTAAACCATTTTTATTCATTTAGTATCACTTTTAGTTATTTATATAAATCAGATTGCTTTTTAATAGTTTTTTAAGCCTAATTATCTCGGCTCCGCGGAAACGGTAATTGTGTTAGATATCCAGCATAGCTTAAGGATCCACTCCCTGAGCCAAGAGAGAATCTTGGTTCAGGGTTGAAAAATCAACGAAGTCGAAGTTTTCAGTGGATCCTTAAATATCATTCTACCGCCCAAACACACTAGGGAAACGATTTTTGCGCTTGAGGCTGGGAGTTTTGCCATCAGGTGAAATGCGCTTAATAACCAGCAAGCTCATTTTCTAGCTCTTCGATGCTGGGTAAGCTGGATTTTAGATGTTCGGGAAACGCTCTAGAGAGCTGGTATTCAGAGATCCCGATGGGCTTGCCGATATCTTGCAGTGCGTATTCTGCGACTATTTTGTTTTTGTTTTTGCAAATAATAATCCCAATAGAAGGCTTATCCTCACTGGTTTTGAGCGTCTTGTCGATAGCTGATAGATAAAAATTTAATTTGCCTGCGTATTCTGGCTTAAAATCACTCAGCTTCAGCTCGATCACGATATAGGCATGCAAGCGAGTATGATAAAAAAGCAAATCTATATAAAAATCTTGATTATCTATTTCTAAGTGATACTGCCGCCCAATAAAAGCAAACCCAGCTCCTAATTCTAATAAGAACTTTGTAATATGCTCCACTAGAGCGTTCTCAATGTCTCTTTCTTGGGCTTCCTTGCCAAGGCTCAGAAAATCAAAGTTATAAGGGTCCTTGAGTATTTCATGAGCTAAATCGGATAGGGGCTGAGTTAGAGTAGTCTTAAAATTATGAGTTTTGTCGGAGAGGGATTGTCTCTGGTAAAGTTTGCTCTCTATTTGGTGAACCATGGCGTTGC
Source organism: Candidatus Caenarcanales bacterium (assembly GCA_044351165.1). Lineage (GTDB taxonomy): Bacteria > Cyanobacteriota > Vampirovibrionia > LMEP-6097 > LMEP-6097 > JBEAYS01. Next base: position 11,344 of record JBILGG010000016.1, read on the forward strand.
GTGACCAGCCGTTTTTGATGGTCTCATTGATATAAAATTCTCTTTCTTTTTTATCTTTGATTTTGGCTAAAATAATGCAATTATGTCCCCATGGAATTTGTGCAACAGCTTGTTGCACAAAGCTTAAATCCTTATAATGTTCGGCAAAAGCTCGCATATATTTTAGGTTTCTTGTAGAAAAACCTTTTATTGCAGGGAATTCAGCCCTAAGGTCCTTGGCTAGTTGCTCTATTACTTTAGAGCCCCAGCCTTTTTCGTTTTCGTGGGTCAGAATCGAATTACCGATTTGCCAGTAGAGTAAAACTAACTCGTGATTAACCGCAAGAGCGGCTTTGAGCTGTGCTTGGCGGATCTTGGATTTTAGCTCGCCCAAAAAACTATGATATTCGCTCATCATGTTCATAAATGTAAATTGAGTATCATTCTACCTACCAAACACACTCAGGAAGCGATTTTTGCGCTTCATGCTGGGGTTTGCTGTTAGGTGGAATTTGTGCAAGCACCTCTTGCACAAAGCTTAAATTCTTATAATGTTCGGCAAAAGCCCGCATGTACTTTAGGTTTCTTGTAGAAAAACCTTTTGTTGAGTAGACACCGCCGAAACACACTCAGGAAGCGATTTTTGCGTAAGCGTGGTCCCGAGCCTGTTAGAGCCTCATTTCCATGCTTTTAGCTCTTTTAGAATAAAAGCTTCTAACTCTTCTTTTTGAGGTAGTTTCACCAAGTATTTTGCTACAA
>JBILGG010000173.1:0-3740 GCA_044351165.1 Candidatus Caenarcanales bacterium
GGATGCGTCCTTAAGTTTATTTTCTTTTGCCAAGCTATCTTTATACCGGGATATTGAAGAAAACGAAGATCTAATCACTCAGCACCCGGTCATCAAGCAGATTTCAGGGGAGATATTAGAAACTGCCGAGCTGAATCAAAACATTGACTTTAAATATCTAATTAAAGCTGATGAGATTGATATAAAAATTGATCCAGCAGAAAGCATGCAGATCCTGAGCGCTGATAGTAGCCAAGAAGAAGCTATCTATTCGGCACGAGCTGGAGCCAGCTTTGTGATTCAGGGCCCGCCTGGTACTGGCAAGTCTCAAACTATCTCTAATATTATTGCTGAAGCGTTATCAGCAAATAAAAAAATTCTTTTTGTAAGTGAAAAAAAATCTGCATTAGATGTGGTGGTTAATAGGCTCAAGAAAAGTAAACTTGATAAGTTTTGCTTGGAGCTCCATAACTCACAGCAAAAAAAATCTGATATTATCGACAATCTCAGAACCACAATAGAGGATATAAAGAATATCGCAAACCTCGCTCCCAGAGAGGATTATATCGACTCACTAATAAAAGTAAAATCTCAAATCCAAAAAGCAATTGACGAGCTTCACAAGCTAAGACGCCCGATAAATATGTCTCTTTATGAAATTTATGGCAAACTAGCTTGCATCGAATCTGAGCTTGAAGATCATCATCGCAATCTTGAATTTACTATTCCTACTATAGAAGCGATTGATATGAAGCGATTAGCCGAAATAGATTATTTGTTTAAAAAAATCGCGGTTTTTTCTTATATTATTAATAACTATAATAATTTTATTTGGAAAAACGCTAATATCCAAAATTTAAGTTTTGATGTAGAAAATCAGATCAAATCTAATTTTATTGAGTTTAAAAATGTAGTCTCAAAACTATCCTCGTACGCAAACCCAATCTCTGAGCGGTTTTTTGATAAAAAGGTAACTAATCTTAGTGAGTTTAAATGGCTTGCTCAAGCTTCTGAATTAGCGATCAATTCACCTTTCCCTAAGAAAGATTGGTTTAATGGTCATAACCTTCAGCAAGTGCAGAATCTTACTGTTTCAGCTAAAATCGAGCACGAAGAATATCAATCCACTAAAAAACAAATTCTCACGCGCTATAGCGAGGGGTTTCTAGAACTCAATCATGAAGAGCTTCTTAATAAATTCACTAAGAATTTCACAGGCGTTTTTAAGTTTCTCAATGTGGATTATTGGCGAACAGTTAACCAAATCAAAAAAACAGCGCTCCTTAATGAGTCTAGAAGCTTGCAGGTGATTATTAATGATCTTCAGCAGGCAGTCCTGCTTGACAAGCAGGCTTCAGAGCTTAATAAAGACGGAGCTGAGCTGACTCTTGTCTTGGGAGATTTTTATAAAGAGCTTGATACTGATTGGAACGAGACTATTACGGCAATTAGATGGGTCCAAAAAGTAATGGCTAAGTTTAATACCGAAGTTCTTCCAAATGCTCTTGTTGATGTGATTTCAGATGTTCATGCTGGCGAAGAGTTTGAACAATTTAAGCTCAAGACTAGGGATTTATTGGGAGCTTACGAGCTGGTAAAATATCATCTTAACTTTTATCATTCAGTATTTCCGCATCCTAATGTTGATATTGAGAATTTGGATTTTGGTGAAGTTAGCAAGCATTTAGATGCTTTGGTTAATAATATTATTCAAATCGAGGACTGGATTGAGTTTCGCGCTGTTGAAAGATCAGCTGGCGAGCTTGGTATGTCGCAAATGATGCAGGCATTAATTAATTCCCCGATTTCAGATCTAAATGAAACTGTAATTAAAAATATTTTTTCGCGTAAATTATATCAATTATGGATAGATAAAATCGAGCTTGAAAATTTAGATATTCGTAAATTTAGTGGCAGTTCACAGCAAATATTGATTGATAAATTTAATGAACTCGATCAAAAAATAATTTCTCGAAATAATCAAGAGATCGCTTATAGACTGGCTTTGGGCTGGGCTGAGTATGCTGGTAATGCCGATAATCGAGTGGGTATGCAGTTTTTAAGCCAAGAAATCAATAAAAAGAAAAAGCATAAGCCTATTAGGTTAATGATTCAAGAAATTCCAGAACTTCTCCAAACCCTCAAGCCGTGCTGGATGATGAGCCCCTTGTCAGTAAGCCAGCTGATCGAAGCTAATAAAAAAACTAATCAAGCCAATCAAGTTAAATTTGATTTGGTGATTTTTGATGAAGCCTCACAAATCCGTACTGAAGACGCTATTTGCGCTATTTATAGAGCAGATCAATTAATACTTGCCGGTGATTCTAACCAATTACCGCCGACAAATTTTTTCAACTACATAAGTGATGATGATGATTTTGAGAATAATAATTTTGAAAGTGTTCTGGATGAATGTTCTGTATTCCTAAAGTCTCATACACTAAACTGGCACTATCGCAGTAGGCATGAGGATTTGATCAAGTTTTCTAATGCTAATATCTATGACGGTCAGCTAATTACTTTCCCTTCTGCAATAGCTAAATCTGATAGTTTTGGAGTTGATTTTGAATTTATACCAGAAGGGTATTACGAACGGGGTTCTAGATTTAATCGCAAAGAAGCTCAGCGAGTAGCTGAAGCTATTATGGAGCATTACGCAAGTAATCCTCAGCAATCCCTCGGTGTGATTGCTTTTTCGGAAGCTCAGCAGTTCGCTATTGAGCGTGAGCTGGCCAAAATCCTTAGATCTTCCGCTGATAAAAACTATGAATTTTTGGATGAGGAAAAATCTGATGCGCTATTTATCAAAAATCTAGAGAATGTCCAAGGTGATGAAAGAGATTGTATATTTTTTAGTATTGGTTACGCTTATGATAAGAAAGGCACTCTATCACATAATTTTGGACCGTTAAATAGAGAAGGTGGTCACAGAAGGCTCAATGTCGCTGTTACCAGAGCCCGCAGTAAACTAAAAGTTTTTTCTTCGATTCATGCAAGCGATATAGATCTTAGTAGAACTAGTGCTCAAGGCGCTATACTGCTAAAAAAATATCTAGCTTTTGCTGAAACTTGCTCAGGATCTGCTGTTCAGCCAGATAATATTGAAATCATCCGCCAAGATCTTCCTAAGGAAATTTTGCAGAAATCTCTTATCGAGCAGTCCATAGCCAAAGCTCTTGAAACTCAAGGTTATCAAGTGGAGAGATTCTTGGGCGCTTCTGATTATCGAATTGACCTTGCTGTAAGGAATCCAAGTAACCCAGATGAATTTATCTTAGGAATAGAGACAGACGGTGAGATGTATAGATCAGCAAAGACCACAAGAGACAGAGAAAGATTGCGCCGAGAAGTTTTAGAGTCTTTGGGCTGGAAAGTGCATAGAATCTGGGCTCGCGACTGGATTAGAAATCGCAATGATGAGTTAGAAAAACTAAATCAAGCTATCCAAGCCATAAACTAATTTATCTAATTCCATTACTTTTTGACAAGCTAGTAAAATCCCAGGCATAAAGCTGGATCTATCGATGCTATCGTGCCTGATAGTAAGAGTTTGACCTTGACCACCAAAAATTACTTCTTGGTGAGCGACAAGCCCAGGCAGACGCACGCTGTGGATGCGAGTGTTATAAGCTTTTTCTCCGCGTGCCGGGTAACCATCATTAACATTGACACTGGCAGAGCCGCTGATATTTTTGGAAATCATTTGGGCGGTCTTGAGTGCTGTTCCAGAAGGAGCATCAGCTTTTTTATCGTGATGCATT
>JBILGG010000174.1:0-3734 GCA_044351165.1 Candidatus Caenarcanales bacterium
TCCTCATCGAGATTCAAAATCTCAGAAACGCTTATTGACTGGGATTCAGCATCATCTTTTATAAGCTTTTTAGCATAAATATTTGCAAGATTAATATCGAAAGGCTCATCTTCATCAAGAGCATGAATAAGTTTATCAATTGGTTTTTGAGCGTCATCGATAAAAGATTGAAGGCGACCTGGTATTGATGGCTTTACTTTTCGAGGATTAATAGCTATTCCTTTACGAGGGTTGTATTGTACTTGTAAAGAGGGTTCTGGAGGTGCTTTTTTTTGTTTTTGTTTATTCGGTAATTTGGATTTTGGGTTTTGTAATTGAGCTGCAAGTACTGGATTTTTTGCTTTTATTTCGTAATCTTTTGGCAAATCAGATTTTTTTTCGTCAGGAGTTGCTTTTGTAAGATTAGTTTTTTTTAGGGGAACTGGTAATTGATTAGCTAAACGCTCTTGAGCTTCATAGCCTAGTTGATCTTGAGATATGCTTGGATTTTTATAAACACTTTTATTTTCTATAATTATTTGACTATTAGATGGACTATTTACTGAGGTATTAACTGAGTCTACATCATTTTTTTTTGCAGGATTAATACCTGAGCTCTTAGCCGCTCCAAAACTAGGGTTTATATCTAAATTTTTACCAAGATCCGACACGGTTTTATTATAGATTATTCCACTTATAACTAAGTTAAACTCAAAAATCTCAACAAATACTGGATCCTTAATCCTCTCTTAACTCTCATATGTAAAAAAAGATATATGTATAGTCCGACACTAGGATTTAGTAACTATAACCTTAATGGGTTTGGTAATTATTCGCCAAGTTTTAATAACTCTGGCATAAATTATGGATTTAATGGTGGATACAATTCTTATTTATCCGGAAATCGATTTGGACTAGGCGGCGGTTTTGGTGGATTAGGAGGATATCCAGGTTTTGGTGGAATTGGAGGAATGAATAATGGAGCTATAATCGGCGCCACCATTGCATCTGCTGTCGCTGGAATAGTAACAGCCATAGCGTCTATTTGTCAGAGTAAACGTGAAAACGTCTGCTCAAATGATGGATCGGATAATTCTAGAGAGTTTAGTAACAAACCACTAAACAACGCAGATTTTCGTAATTATAGTGACGATAGTTTTGATGTAGATTTTGCTTAAAATAGAGGTATTAAATAATGTGTTCCGTTTCAAGACCTTCAACTAATTTTGCTATCAAGGATGTATCTCAAGTGGGTTATACAGATTTACTAGGAAGACCTATCACTCAGAAGGGAACAGATAAAAAGACTGAGGGATTTAGCGCAGATGGTGAAATCCCAACACCAACTAATCCAAATCCTCAAAACACAACGACATCGACTCCTACTGTTGAAAAGGAAATGCTTTCAGATAGATTAACTAGTGCACTAAAAGCCATGGATGAAAAAATCGATGCTATTAAATCAATGGCTCCAAGTGCTGCAGATCAATTAGCAAGCCAAATGGCAAATCAGCCCCCGATGACTCCTCCGTCATCATTTGGATCTAGTCCGAGTCCTAGCCCATCAAGTCCATCGTCTTCAAGACCATCATCATCAGGTTCACCGGAATTAAAAAATACCCTAACAAGTTTACGAGGTGCTCTAAAAGAGCAAGATAAACAAATTGCAAACCTGGAAAAAGCTCTAGTAAATCGAGATAATAAATTTGATCCTTTAAGACCACCGAAATTTGGTGATGAAAAAAAATCAGAAGAAAAAACTAAAGTTGCTGAGAGTAAGTCAGAAGATACAACAAAAGAAAAATCCGAAGCTGAAACTAAACTAGCTGAAACTATACCCAAGAAGGATGGAGATGAGTTATTAGCTATAGATTTCCCTGATGATACACCAAACACAGAAACTGAACAAAATGGGGAATTAGCTTAAATTATGGGAAGCCCAATAACTAATATTACAAACAAACCTAGTAAAAGCCCTGTTACTGGTAATAGTGCCACTCAGGTAAATAACCAATCTAACACTAGTACTGAAAAAGAAAAAAAAGAAACTCCGACGACAGATCAAGAAGCAGAAAAAACTACTCCGACTGATCCGGAATTAGAAAGATTAAAAAGCATTGAGAGAATAGCAAAAATAAATGCTGGAGCGCAAGCGATTCCAGCTATAACGGGAGCAATTGGGTCAGGAATTTCAGCTCTTGCCGATAAAGTCGGTGGTGGAGGCGGCTCTTCAGGAGGAGGTAGTGGCTCAAGATCTAATTTTGGTAACCCAGAAGCTATGGAAAAAAGCCGTGAAAGAGGAAGGGATTTTATATCTAGTTTAAATGAAGAAAAAATTCAAAATATCCAAGGGAATCTCACCAAGCTTCATTCAGATCTAGCTGAAGATGTAAAATCATTTCTAACTAATAAAGATCAATCATCTTATACCGATATTAATCATAAACTAGGACAGTATAAAGACGAAGATGGCGAAAAATTAAGTCTTGAAAGCCTTGCATCTAAAGATATTGAAAATGTTCATGAAACTCAAGAGCCTGAAAAATTTCAAGTCGAAATTGAATAACTTTAACCTAAACTTAATACTAATATGTGATAAATAATTTTATGAGTCTAATACCGCAAAATTCATCTATTAGTGTAAAGGGTACAACCGTAAAAAGAGATAGTGGTAATAAAAGTAGTCAAAATCCTACAAACAATGTTAGCTCTTCAAATACAACTGCCCCGAGCTCTAGCAGTAATCAAGATTCTGCAGATCAGTTTGCTTTTAGTACTTGGGGACCTACTATAAAATCTAATGCAACAGCAGAAAAACTAAATCAATATATTGATCCTAAATGGCGAGAGTTAAATAATAATACAAAGAATGGAGGAATTCAAGCTCAAGGATCTCAGGACCTATGGAAATATTTGGGTTCAGTAGTACCATCAATTATGAGTGGGGTAGAGAAACTTGGGCAAGCGTTGGCTCAAGCAAAACAAAAAGGCGGCGGCGGCGGTGAAGGCAATGGTAGGAGTGAAGCACCCGAACAAAATCAGCAAAGAGAATCTTCTATAGCAAACAGGCACCGATTAGATCTTTTTGGGCACGGATAATTATTCATCTTTAAGGTAAATTTTAATGAGCAGGGAAATACCATCAATTAAACAAAGTATAAGTTTAGTTTCTTCACCTGGAGCAGGATCTGGAAATTTAGATTTACTTGGACGGGGAGGTTCAAATTTACTTGGGGAAGGTTCTGGACTAAATAACGAAGTTTCAGCTGAGAGGAGATCAGGATCTTGGGGAAGATATGGTCCTGATTGGCTACCGGCATTAATTAAAGACCCTAATTACAAAAATACTGCAAACAGAGGAAATCCTTCACCTATAAGCCTCCCTATATTCTCTGACAGATATATTAATAGATTTCTTAAAGGTTTACAAGATCTTCTATTTAGCCCTAATGGTCCTACTTCAAGGTTTCTTGGTTCTGCTGTTGGACCTGTAGCGCCGGGTGCTGGTCTTAATCCACCAAATAATGTTAGTAGTACTCCAGCAAAAGCTCAACATGTAGCACCTCAAAAAACTACAGCACCGACGCCAAATACTATTCAAGCAGCGAAAAGCGCTCTTGCAACAGCAATGGCTAATGACATGAGAGAATCACCTCAAAAAGCTATTGATAAAGGTGCTGTTGATCGAGCTGGTAGAGTTACTCCTAATAAACTTGAGCCAGCCGTCCAAAAAGAATTACAAGGTTTAATAATAG
>JBILGG010000175.1:0-3726 GCA_044351165.1 Candidatus Caenarcanales bacterium
AGACCGGATAAAGCTAAGCCGCAGATCGGGCAACTATCAGATCTGTGTTTAGTCGAGATCACTCGTAAGCGCTCAGGACAGTCTCTGGCTGAGGTTTTTGGTAATACTTGCCATCACTGTAGTGGAACGGGTTTGATATTTAATTTGCGTGGCGGCGAAGAGTCGCACCGACACTCGCACCGTCAAGAACGCTCTGATAGATTCGAACGCCACGATCGCCATGATCGTCACGATCGTAACGATCGTAACGATCGTAATGATCGTAATGATCGCGACAGAAGGCAAAATTCACAATCAAGAGATCATCGCTCTGATAGGCAAGATCGTCCTGAAAGACAGGACCGTCAAGATCGCCCCGAAAGGCAAGATCGTCCAGAGAGACAAGACCGTCCAGATCGCGGTCACCAACAACGCAATAACCAAAACCGTGATCGCAGAAATAACCAAAACCGCGATCGCAATCCTAGATTTAATCGTGATAGAAGACAGCAAGGCTCTAATCCTCGCTTCAACAACACCAATCAGGAAGCGGCTTCTGGGACGGCGACCGATACATCAGTAGGAGAGCTTGCTAATGAAAATTATGAGGTTCTTTCTGATGTCAATCCTGCAGGTTTTTCTGGTGCTGAGATTTCAGCTAGCGAAACTTATGAAAGATTTGAATCTAATGATTCTGATTTTTCTTCAGGTACTGAAGGTGATGTCGCTGTTACTAATACTGAGATCTAAGTAAATAACTCGTCATGTTAAACTCACAGATAAACCCGAGTTTAAAAAATATAAAAAACGCTCTTGCCCTGAGAGCCAATCCCCAAGATGCTTTTAAGAGTATTGTAGTGGCTGGCACCAATGGCAAAGGTTCTGTTTGTAGTTTTTTGGAGCTACTCTATCTTAATCTTTTTCCTGAGCTAAAAATTGCTAAATACATCAGCCCGCACTTAATCTCAATCTGTGAGCGGTTTTCCGTGGGCGGGCAGGAGATTTCTCAGGAGGCGTTTGATTATAATTGGAAACGCTTTTTGGGTGATGATCCCGCGTGTCGTGATTTGACTCCTTTTGAGAAAGAGACCTTGTTTGCTTTTGAGTATTTTAGGCAAGAGCAAGTGGATATCGCTATTTTAGAGGTGGGCATGGGCGGTATTTGGGATGCGACGAACACCACCAGCCCCACTAAGACGCTGGCGACAGCCATCACGAATATTAGTTTTGATCATATGGAGTTTTTGGGTAAGACCCTCGACGAGATCAAAAAAAACAAAGAAGGTATTATAAAAACTGGTGTGCCTCATTTTAATGGCAGTGATATCCATGCGCTAGATTCTAATCCCAATGCGCTTCACGGAGTGAACTTCCTGCTTGCTTTAGAAATTTTTCAGAGCATTAATAAGATTAGTGTCTCCGAAGCGGTCCAGAAAAAAATCCTGCAAGAATTTCCTGCGCGCTATCAAGCTCGCTTGCAGACCGATTTTCAGCGCAAGATCCTTCGAGATATCGCTCATAACCCAGCATCAATGACTAATCTAAATCTTTATATCCAAAAAACCTTAGCACCTGAATCCAAAAAATTTTTTGTAATTGGCATGCTGGATAAAGATTACCAATCTTGCTTAGATAATTTATTTAGTGGTTTAGATCCACGCTCCATAGAAGTGATTTTTTGTGAGCCAGATAGTCCCCGCAAAACCTCTGCTAGATTGCTTTTGGATTTTACCCACAGAAACCACCCTGAGATTCAGGCTTCGATAGTAAAAGACCCCAAGCAAGCCGTAGATAGAGCTCTAAGTCTTAAACAGCTCCAGGACTGGCTTATAGTGACTGGTTCTACTACGATAATGTCGGCTGTAGAATTTTAGATAATTTTTAAGCCCAGTAAAGCTGAGCAAAGAATAAAAGTCCCAGCAAAAATCCAAGTCATATTATCGAGCTTTTCGTCTGCTGATGTGCGAACACCTTTAAAAGAATGGGCAGATGAACCTATGGCTCCGAGTCCTTCAGATTTTGGCTCTTTTAGAAGCACAAAAAATATTGTTAAAAGTCCACTGATTATTTGTAAAGCAAAAACGATAACGCCCATATTTCTAATTTTAGCATTTGGACTTTGCTGTGATAGACCCTGCTCTTTTTTATGATTATCTTTATTAGGGGCGATTTCGTAGGAATGTTCCTAGACACGTCCCTAGACATTCCTACGAAATCGCCGCTGGTGAACATAATAGTCGCGAAGGAAGGCTTTTGCTGGGTGTTTATTTTGACGAGGGCTGATTTGCAATAATGTCTACGAAATCGAAAAAGATGTTTCGAAAAAGGGAATAATATAACTATGTACCTTGATTGGTCTCACTTGATTTCTAATATCGATATTAATTTTTTTCTGCAAATCATAACAGTGGTTTTTGCGGCGGGAATTATCGGTCTTGAGCGCCAAATAAATAAAAAGCCTGCGGGCATTAGGACATCGATCCTGATTGGTTTAGGCTCGATGCTGTTTGTTAAGTACAGTATTGTGGCCGGATCTGACGTGGGTGCGGTTAATGCTGATCCTGCCCGTGTTATGGGTCAAGTGGTCTCTGGAATTGGTTTTTTGGGCGCAGGTACGATTATGAATCGTCAGGGTTTAGTCGCGGGCTTGACCACAGCATCTACTATTTGGGTGCAGGCGGCGATCGGATCAATAGTGGCTTTGGGCTACTACTTCGATGCTTTGATTTTTTCTTTTGTAACGCTGTTTGTTTTGCAGGGTGTTAGTAAAATTGAAGTTTGGCTAAGATTATCTAAGATCAAAGGCAATAGAATTCGCATTAGAGAAGGTGTTGCTAGACTACCACTAAATGAAGATGAGTTTGATGTATAGCCAAAAAAAAATCCCCTATCGGGGATCCTTTTTATTTTTTTAATTTAATAATTAAAAAATGCCCTAGCATTGAACTATTTTTCCAAGCGGTCTCCCACTAAGTATTGTCGTCGCATACAGCCTTTACCTTCGTGTTCGAGATGGGAACGGGTGTGTTTCTGTAGCAATAACACCAAGACAATAGTTATAATAGCAAGAAAGCATGGCTAATATTGTTAAATTTTTTTGAAGTTTCAATGCTTTTAGAGCCAATAAAAAAAGCCGCATTTGCGGCTTTTTTAGTGAAATTGATCTAAAAGGATATAAAAAATTATCTCTTAGAGAACTGGAATCTCTTACGAGCTTTTTTGCGACCGTATTTCTTAGATTCTTTTACTCTAGAATCGCGGGTAAGCATACCAGCGGCTTTTAGTACTTTGCGGTTTGAGTCTTTTTGTTCAGCGAGTAATTTAGAAACAGCATTAACAACTGCGTCTAATTGTCCAGCCTTACCGCCACCTCTAACATTGATGATGATATCTTTTTTGCCGATATTGCCAGTTAGCTCAAGCGGAGCTTGCAACTTTTTATTAACGATAGGTCTGGGTCCAAAATAAATAACTGGATCAATTCCATTAACCGTAACTTTTCCTTCGCCGGGCTTCACCATTACTCTTGCAATAGCGCATTTTCTTTTGCCGGTTCTCATTAGATTATCTTTTTTTCTTACTGCCATAAAATTTTCTTTTAACTCCTGTCTATGCCGCTAACTGAGCTGAATGTGGGTGCTCACTGCCCGCGTAAATTTTTAACTTAGTGATAAGTTTATCGCTAAGTCTGTTATGAGGCAACATACCTTTTACAGCTTTGCGGATAACTTCTGTAGGTCTTCTATT
>JBILGG010000236.1:0-2733 GCA_044351165.1 Candidatus Caenarcanales bacterium
TATCAAAAATGCTCCTAGATTGGGTTTAAGAGTTTATAAACTTCTAGTAAAAGATTCTAAGATTATTATTGATAAACACAAAACTCATCCAGTTTACCAGCAAGATATTTTTATTTTTGGTTTTGGTCCTGCTGGCATGGAGATATTTGAACATCTAAAAGAGAAACATTCTAGTCGAATTTGCGTTTTTGACTTAAGTCAAAACAGTATCAAATCTGCTCAGCAATTGGGTCTTAAAGCTCAGATCGGAGATGTTCGTCAAATTGACGTGCTTAAGCACCACGGACTAGAGCAAGCAGTATTGGTAATAATTACTATTCCGAGTTTTGATGCGGCTTTAAGAGCTATTGATAATGTAAAAAAAATCGCTCCTAATGCGCAGATCATGGTACGCTCTCGCTATCAGTTACATTATTCTGGTTTTGTGAATGCTGGCGCGCATGAAATAGTTAACGAGGAAGCTACTGTCGGAGATCATCTTGGGCAGAGGGCTCTTGAGTATTTAAATAAAAGCCATTAAAATAGAATTATGCAACCTAAGTTTTTAATCTTTGCAATATTGATGTTTATATTCTTACCGGTTTCATCAAAATTTCCTAAGTTCTTTTTTGATCATAATACTGGTGCTTCAGGCTCTCTCAACCCAACTATCCCAGAACCAATGATATTTGATTTAGTTAGACCACTTGGAGCCCAAAAAGGTGAAATCGAGATAAATACTCTTATTGAAGGCAGTCCATCACGTTCAGAAGATTATATTAAGATTTCTCCGGAAATTGAGTTTGTTTTAACTAATGGATTGGGATTTGAATTTGAGCTACCTCTAAATGGATATGAAATAGATGAATTTAAGATAGCCGCCCAAAAAACTTTCAATCGTGATCGAGAGAAAAAATTTATTCATGGCTGGCAAACTATCACCAGATATGAACCAAGTACTAATTTTAGTCTTACAAATGTTTATATATATGGTTATAGATTTAATAAAAAATGGAGTATGCTTGCGATGAACGGAGTTCGCAATAATCAAATTGGTAAAGAGTTTAATATCAGTCCTCTTGCTAATCTAAGTGTATTTAGACATGTTAGCCCCAGCCTAAAATTGGGTATAGAGACAAATTATGCTTTTCATGACATAACGAACTCGGATAGATACAATAGATTCCTTCTCATGCCTCAAGTACATTACGAACTTGGGCATCATTACAGCATCCAGCTGGGAGCCGGCTTAGAGAGATATGAACAATCCAGTTACTCGACAGTAATAGCTATGCGGCTTATAAAAGAGTTCTAATGCTGAGAATAGATAGAATCACTATTACTGATTATAGTTTCGTCTAGCTTTAGATCATTTATTAAACCAGTTTTTATATCATAAGCCCAAGCATGAACTTCAGGAATTCCATAAACAGCCCTTTGCTTTTGCACAAAAGGTATTTTCACCAGGTTATAAGCTTGCTCTATAGCATTTAGCTCGACTAATCTTCTATATTTCAAATCTTCATCTTGATACTCATCTAGCTCTTGCTGATGCAGCCTATAGACATCTTTTATGGTCAATAACCACTGATTTATCAGTCCATAATTTTTATTACCCATCGCTGATTTGATACCACCACATTCATAATGCCCGCATAGAATAATATGCTTCACATTAAGTACTTCTACTGCATATTGCAAAACAGACATCACATTAACATCAGTACTGAGAACTAAGTTTGCGACATTGCGGTGGACAAACATCTCACCAGGCTTGCATTTGGTGACATCTTCAGCTGGCACGCGACTATCAGAGCAACCAATAAATAAAAACTCCGGAGCTTGCCCGCGCATTAGTTCTTCAAAATATCCTGGATCCATTTTTAGTTTTTCTGCCACCCATTCTTTATTATTTTCTATAAGCCTGTCGTAAGCTTTTTTATTAGCTTCCATAATTTTTCTCCTGTTTTGAAATTTATTAACTAAGCCACCATAAATAACTTTTATATTTTTTTTGCTTGCAATTTCTTTAAAATCTTTTATCGCTTCTTCTATATCATGATCCATATAAATAGTGTTACTTGCATCTATCTCAAGGATTGTATTTGCAGGGATTTCATTCAAGAAATTTACGATTTTAAATTTATGTAAAAAATGTATGCTTTCACCAAGAATCATTGATTTTTTAAGTCCATGATCCTCTACGATAAAGGAAGAAGCTTGATAACTTTTGCCAACTATAAATAAGGCAGATACTATCAAGCCGATTCCAACACCAATTAATATATCAGTGAATAAAATTGCTAATGTAGTCACCAAGCTAGGTATAAACTGATCAAGACCTTGCATATATTGCTCGCGAAGGATTTTTGGACTAGAAAGTTTATAGCCAGTATAGACTAAGACTGCCGCCAAACCCGCTAGAGGAATGTAATTAAGGTAAACAGAGAAAAAAAGCAAGCCTAATAAAATAAATAAGCCATGACTAATACAAGAGATTTTTGTTTGTGCTCCAGCAGAGACGTTTACCGAGCTTCTTACAATAACGGAAGTAACTGGTAAACCTCCAAGACTTCCAGATAAAGCGTTACCTAAGCCCTGAGCAATAAGCTCTCTACTAGTGGGGGTAGTTCTGCGACGAGGGTCTAATCTATCTACAGCTTCCACTGATAATAAGGTTTCTATTGAAGCGACAAGCGCAATAGTAATACTTAGCAAAATTACTTTGGAGTTGCCAATCATGCTCCAATCCGG
>JBILGG010000191.1:0-3493 GCA_044351165.1 Candidatus Caenarcanales bacterium
TTTTAGTAGTCATCATAAACATATTCCAGCTATCAATCGCTGGGATATTGACAAAATGCTCTTCGCTAAGATGGCTAATTCCTTTCGCCGAAAAAACCAAAGATAGAATAGTACTAAAAAAAACAACAATCACAGAACCCGGTATTAATCTAACTTTTTGCGGAATATAAATATCCCATAAAAACAAAATAAACAGGGAGCCCAAACCGAGAGTACAAATTGTGGGATTTAAGTTTTTAAAAGCATGCCAAATAGTTGTTAAAGTGTTTTGCTCAAACAATCCTTGGCTCGCGGAGTAATCACTAATATCCTCAGCTCGTAAAGAGAACTCCTCTACCCCCATCATCTCGACATCATATCCAAGTAAATGTGGTAACTGCTTAAAAATCAAAATCAAGCCAATGGCAGCGAGCATACCGTTTATAACACAATGAGGAATAAACTTAGAAATCAATCCAGCACGTAAAACTCCTAGAACAATCTGAATTAAGCCTGCTAAGACTACAGCTACTAAAAAAGCCTCATAAGCTCCAAGTTCTTGAATACCACCAATTGTGATAGCCGTTAAACCCGCCGCAGGACCGCTAACACTTAAAGGCGACTTACTAAGTATTCCCACGACTACGCCGCCCACGATACCAGAGACCAAGCCTGATAACAAAGGCGCGCCCGAAGCATGCGCAATTCCCAAGCATAGCGGAATCGCCACGAAAAAAACCACCAAACCTGCTGGTAAGTCATTTTTGAGATTACCAATCCAATCTCTTTTCATAATTAAATTATATTATGGATTCTTGAAATTTTCGTTAAGCGGATTCCGCCACAAAACTTCGTTTTTCAGCGAATCCTTATGATCTAGAATGTTGATGAGATTTTCTAGGGTGTTTTTTGTGAAAAGCTTTTTGATTATGAGCTCTTGGGCGATTTCTGTTTCTTGGCTTAGATGATGATCTTTCTGGCTCAAAATTTATATTTCCGCCAAATGATTTAGTCTCTTGATCTAGTAAAACCTTCAAAAGCAATGCTGATAACTCTTCTGGACTATAATCAAACATCTCTAATTGATTTACATAACTAAGATACTTTTGTAAATCACGGCGAGGGAACTCAGTACCCGCCACTAAAGCTTTTATAGCATCAATATTATTTTTTTCAAGATCTTGAATTTCAGGAATTTTCCCTTTCTCAATGATCATATTATTTTTTCTGGCAATGCGATTAATATGCTCGATTTCTTTACCGACCACAAAAGTCAATGCTAGACCTTCTTTGCCGGCGCGCCCTGTTCTCCCGATACGGTGAACATAATCTTGATCGAATCTTGGTAAATCATAGTTAATAACCGCTTCTAGATCATTTACGTCTATGCCTCGAGCCGCAACATCAGTCGCTATAAGGATTTCAATAGAGCCGTGCTTAAAAGCTTCCATTACTCTATCTCTACGTTTTTGATCCATGTCTCCATGTAAACTAGCTGTAGAGTACCTTTCAGCAGATAATTCTTTTGCTAGCTCATCTACTTTAATCTTGGTATTACAAAAAATCAAAGCTGATTTTATTTTGTAGTAAGCAAGCAAGCGCTTGAGAGCCTCTAATTTAACAGAGCCGTTAATATGAAAAAATATCTGATTAATTTGACTGCTTTGTTCTTTTTGACCAATTACATTAATATGCTTAGCGTTTTTTTGAAATTCATTCATCAGAGCCATCAGCTCTCGTGACATAGTCGCAGAGAACATCACAGTCTGTCTTGTATTAGGAGTCTCTCCCAGAATCACTTCCATATCTTCAAGAAATCCCATATCAAGCATTTGATCAGCTTCATCCAGCACCAAATACTTCACAGCATCAAGCCTTAAAGTCCCTCTGCGCAAGTGATCCATCACACGCCCAGGAGTTCCGACTACTATTTGAGCTGATTTTTTTAGAGATTTTAATTGGATACCAATATCCTGACCTCCATAAATCGCAACTACAGAGATATTTTCATGATGCTTAGTAAGTTTTTCAAACTCACCGCTAACCTGCACAACTAGCTCGCGAGTCGGACACAAAACCAAAATCTGGGTATTTCTACTAGCGCTATCCAAAAGCTCTACCCCAGGAATCGCAAAAGCCGCTGTCTTACCAGTTCCGGTCTGAGCCTGCCCTATAATGTCGCGCCCTTCTAATAAGATAGGAATCGCGCGAGCCTGAATCTCAGAGGCTTGGGTAAAACCCATTTCAGAAATAGCTCTCTTTAGATTATTGGATATATTAAAACTTTCAAAACTAGTCAAGCTATAAATCATAACAGCTCAGAGGCTCTAAAAATACGAAACTTGATTATACTTATTATTTATTTATAATAGAACTAACCGCATATGCAATCAAACACCGTAAAAACCGCTTCAGACCAGCAATTCCATTTCGCCTCCTATCTAAACGAGCGCATAAACCCGCTTGGCGAAAATGGCAAACCCGCTAACTTAAAACCCACTCACCAAAACCCTGAAATGATGCGCGCTTGGCTAGAAATTCTGAGCCAGAAAATTTTCAAAATTATAGATGAGTTTGATTCTACATCTGAATTTAGTAGCGCCCAAAACCTAGTCCAGGAGTGTAAACCACAAGAAGCTCTCAACAAATGCGCTCAGTATTTTGTCCGGAAGACTGATGATCTAGCAAAAGAAATTCTTCTACACGGTGCATCTAATGAAGCTAATAATTATTTTTTGAGTTTTCTTGGAGGCTTACAAAACGCTCTCCAACTGCATTTTGCGCTAGTTAAGCTCGCCATTGAAAAATCTATTAATTCTAATCTAAAAGATTTACTCATGAATCTCAAACACCTCACCAAAGAGCTCAGCCAAGTGCACGGACTGACCCTTAAGCTAATCTATAACCTCAATGGCTTTAATGCTAACCAAAACGCACCTTATCAATTAAACCCAGAAAATTTTGAGATTGCTAATTTTAATTCATCGGGACCTTATTTATTACCTAGCCAAGAATTTCTTGATCGAGTGATTCAAAAAGCAAATGAGCCCAAAAGCTATGTATTAAGTTCATCATCGATGAACTGCCAGATTTTTAATGAGCTTATCGCTAAGAATTACACTCAAGTGGCAGGTTGTCCGATTCACGGAGCTCGCGTTAGCACCCAAAATTCTCCTAACTCAAATTCTGGTCAAAGTGGATTTTTTGCGGAATACTTCTCGAAAATCATCAAGATAACACAGGGTATTCTCGGGGAAAAATAGTAAATTTGACGATTTTTAAAATTTTTAGGGGTTTTATGTTATAAAAAGTCCAAAAATGTGTATAAAGCTATTAAGGGCTGTAGAGATGCAAGGGCTATCAAGTAATTATTATAATTCTTATTATTTTTTTGATGGAATAAGAAGTTTGGCGCTTTTAAAGGGGCATGAAGAAATCAAAAGTTTTGCAAAACAGATGAATGATGGTGATTTTATAGATGCATATGAAAGAATGGAGGATACAGTTGAGATAA
>JBILGG010000088.1:0-5781 GCA_044351165.1 Candidatus Caenarcanales bacterium
GCCTCATATTCAGATGTAGGCTTTGTTGTTAGTTTAAACTAATTTGTAGTAATATTATTATAGGTATTGATAATGGCTGAGTTAATTTTTTTATTATCTCCAGATTTCAACCTTAAGGAGATAAATAAATGTTCGAAGAAAAAAAATTGTATGTAGGAAACATAAGTTACGCAGTTGACAATAACCAGCTAAGTGAATTTATAAAAGCACAAGGAGTTCAAAACTTTCAAGTAAATATTCTTGACGGTAAAGGTTTTGGATTTGTTACTTTTGAAACTGCTGAAGAAGCTGTTGCGGCTATTGAAAAGCTTAATGAAAAAGAGCTTGACGGTAGAAGCCTTAAAGTAAGCCAAGCTAGACAAAAAGAAAAATCTAGCGGTGGCTACGGCGGCGGCGGTGGCGGCAGAGGTGGCTACGGCGGCGGTGGCGGCAGAGGCGGCTACGGCGGCGGCGGTGACAGACGTGGTTCTGGTAATCGTAGTGGCGGTGGTAGAAAAGACTACTCTAAAAAATACTAAACGATTTTTAGTTAAAAACCAAAAAGCACAAAGCCAAAATCTTTGTGCTTTTTTTATACGCTAATTAGCTCCTGAACTTCCAAATGCAGACTGGAAACCAACTCTAGCCCTAGATCCAGGTTGTGTAAATTAAATTTTTGGAAATGTTCGATATTAAGCAAATCTTGGATTTCACTATCTTCGCATTGATACATAAAAGATAGTCTATAAGCCAGATCCAGAATAGAATTAGCAAGCTGGAAGTTAGAATAATTAAGTTCGGGCTTTTGGCTTGAAATAATTTTTCTTAGAGAGCTAGGTAACTTAAACTCCTCCAAAAGACTCATGGTAATTGAATGAGAGTCTATTCCATATTTTTCTTGCTCTTTTAAAAACCTCACTAAAAGACTTTCTTCATCATAAATTCGACTTGTGTATCTAGGATCCTTTAGATCTAAAAAAAGAGCACCTAAATCCATCAAAAGCGCCACAGCATAAATTTCGCTAGATACACTAAGCTTAAGACCCAGTCTGGATGCGATCTCCTTGGCGCAGTAAGCAGTAAACACACTCCGCGAGAGAATCTCGGGGTTACGGTAGATCTTACGAGCTGATGTTAAAAGCACAAGCTCTCTAAATCTATTAGCTCCCACCAGCTCAATAGCCTCATCCACACTAGCTAGTTTTCGGTTAAAAGCATAAGTGATTGAGCTAATCATCTTCAATAGATTATCAAGAAGACCAGAGTCTCTAGAAAGCAGTCGAGATAAGTCATCCATGCTTACCTTTGATACATCTACTATATTAAAAATTTCTTTTTCTGTTGCTGATAAATAAGTAAAATTCTCTAAAGAACTCAAATTGAGCCTAGCCATCAATATTCCCCTCAATAGTTATATTGCCCAAACTAGAAAAATTTCAAACTGACTAAAAACACCCAAATTTATGACAAATTAACTTCACTAGGGTTACGCAGCTCACCGAAGACCAATAATGTTTTTTCAAAATATTCTTGCAAATAATTTACAAAAGCCATTTTCGAAATTCCAGCACCACTGCTTATCAAGGTGTTTTCAAGATCAGAATTGAGATCACGAGAAGGATCGAGTTTTTCTTTGTAGAAGTTAATAACTTTTTGTCTTTCGTCTTCATCTGGAAGATTTATTTCTCTTAGGTAAGTAAGTCGCTTCTCAAAAAGCTCTTCTGATGCCTCTTCCAGCTTAGAATTTTGCTCAGCAGTTTCTTTACTTACTCTTATATTGGCAACAAAATCAATACCGACAATTTTGCCAGAATCGATAATAGTTTTTGCTAAATTAACCAAATTAGTTTCTTGAGTTTTATCGAGACCTTCTGTGATAGTCTCAAAAAATTTATCTAAAAAAACGACACAAGGTTTATTGTTTTCCAGATTGGGTTTTAGTTTCGAAATATCCGCAATGGAATTTAAAATAGATTTTGTGTTCACATAAACAAATGTTCTATTTGAGTTGGCAGCTAAAGCATCAAGAATATAAAGCTTATCAAGTTCACCAGTACCGCTTACAATCTTGACGCCAGAACTGTCTTGAGACTTTCTCTTGCTGCTTGAAGAGCTAAGTTTATCATTCAAATAATCATAATCTTCAGCGAATGTGGCATTAACAGACTTTAAAGAACCAGGCTTAAGAAATTTAATAACTCCATTCCTAAATTCCTCATAGTAACTAAGCTCAAAATCTCTTTTGAATATCGACTTCTCAGTTTCACTTATTCCGAATCTCATCGTCAATATATCTCTGAATAAAGGACCCGCAATAGGATCATAAATAACAGCCTGCATCTGTTCTTCAGTGAGTTTAAAATCTTTATTACTCAGAACTGATGACAATAACTGAACAAATAAATCTTTACTATGATCTTTTTTTACACCTTCAATAGATAGCTTCCAAATATCATCAACACCATCTTTTAAGAATTTACATCCAATACCGAAAAATAGCTCTATGACTCTTCTATCATCTGGAGAAAGAACCAGGTCTGGCGTCTGAACGAAATATGCCATCGCCTTAGCTAAAACATTATTTTGTGATTCTGGAGTATAGCGCTGAATGATAATCAGTGCCTCTTCTTTAATTCTCTGAGAAAAACTTCTATGAGTTAGGACCCGTACCCAAAACTCTTCTAATTCAGGACTTGGTTCAATATTACCCAAAGCCATCAAGACATCTCTTTCAAGGAGTTCATAGTCTCTTTTATTTTTTAAAAGCATCAACTCATCTTGTAAAAACTCTCTTGCTCTATCAAGTTCAAATCGTGAAATGCTCTGAGTGGCTGCTTTGTAGTAGATTTCAAGAGAGTTTATAGCTATATAATCATCTCTAATATGTTTACAAAACTTTATTAAATTATCTACGCAATCATCAAAACCAAAATTTGCAACCGCAAAAACTATATCCGAGGTAACAGCACCCATCTCATCAGTCTCAACTTCTAGATATTTTTTTAGGTTATCAAACGCTTCAATTTTTGTATCTAATTCCTGAGCTGTAATAAACTGAATCCATTCTTTTACAGATTTATGATTGTAGCCAAGAAAAATTTGTGTTAGCGGTTGGTTACCTTTGTTTTTGGAATTACGCACTAAGCTTTCGGCAAGCCTATCTTTTATCATTTGCTCAATACGAGGTAGTTGAGAATAAATGAGTGCACCAATTAGGGCCACCAAAACAAGACTAATCAGAAGATTGATTATTATGGCTGTGGTTTCACCGGTGGTAACTACTGTAGATGACATTGTTTTATATTTTTATTATTCCCAATATTTAAACTCCAAAGTAAATAAATGAGTCAAAAAGAGCTAAAATATATAAATGCAAAAGATTCTTGCATTTATTTTAATAAGTATTTTTACTTGCTCATGTTTTCCTAGTCCAAATAACCTAGATCATCCAAATATTCTAATGATTTCGGTGGATGATATGAACACCTGGGTAAGTTTCCTTAAAAACTTTAATAATGTAAAAACTCCTAATCTCGATAAGTTGGCTAGAAAATCTTATGTTTTTAAAAACGCTCATGCTCCAGCGACTTTGTGTAATCCCTCAAGGACCGCAGTGATAACGGGAAGATTACCTAGTAGCACGGGAATATATACTAACGCTCAATCCGCTAAAGACTTTATAACTAAAACTCAAACGAAGGTAATATTCCAGCACTTCAAAGAGCATGGATACTACGTTCTCGGTGCTGGTAAATTATTCCATGTAAAAAATGATATTGAAGTTTTTGATGAGTTTTTTAGACCTAAAAGAGATTTAACTAATATCGGATCTATGACTCCATGGGGATACTGTGACGAAACAAATAACAAGAATGTCGATAATCAAGTCGCTAACTGGGCTGCAAGCCAATTAACTCGGAATTTTGAAAAACCTTTTTTTATGAGTGTCGGATTTTTTTTCCCGCACCATCCCTGGATAATGCCAAAAAAATATTTTGATTATTATCCGCTAGAAAAAATCAAAATCCCTGAGACTCTGCCCAATGACTATGACGATATCCCCGTAATTGCAAGAACAAGAATACTAAAATTTCTTGTTCTAAATTCAGAACTCAAAAATCATAACCAATTAAAACAGAATATCCAAGCCTATCTGGCAGCTATAACCTATATGGATGAGCAACTTGGTAGAATTCTAACGGCCCTAGAAAACAGTCCCCATGCCAAAAACACTATTATTGTTTTTTGGAGTGATCATGGCTATCATCTAGGAGAAAAACAAACTCTTCGCAAATCTACTCTATGGGATTCTTCTACCAATATTCCTTTTTTGATTTCTATCCCAGGTAAAAAAGCTAAAATCCAGTCAGCAGTAAGTCTTATAGATATATTTCCCACCTTAATTGAACTAGCTCAGCTACCATCATTGCCTGGACTGGAGGGTACAAGTTTGGTCAATCTCCTAAATAACAAAAAATACAAAAGATCAGTTCCAGTAATCACAGTTCAAGAGCAGGGTAATTATGCAATTAGAAATGATAATTGGAAATATATCAGGTATGTAGATGGTTCGGAAGAATTTTATAATATTATTCAAGATCCCCATGAATACAATAACTTAGCTAATAATTCTAAATATTTTAATCAAAAAAATAATCTAAAAAAATTCATACCAAAAAATGAAAAACAAAATTATGATAGTCAAAAAAACAATATGATTTGGATTAAAGGATTTAATTCTTCTTGCTTGAGATTCTATAGCTTTTGGATCGATAGGCATGAAGTTACTAATCAAGAATTTTCAGAATTCGTCAAGCAGGCTAAGTATAAAACAAGCGCAGAGACGCTCAGGAAGCCTGGCCCAGGGTCATTGGTTTTTAGCCCTCCATCAAACCCAGTCGAAAAAACCAATTATCTAAACTGGTGGAAATTTATCCCTAACGCTAGCTGGCGAGATCCTCAGGGAGATGGCAGAGCATTACAAGGACGCATGGATCACCCTGTGGTTCAAGTAAGTTACCATGATGCTCTTGCCTTTTGCAAGCATTACGGTAAAAGACTTCCAAGTGAAGCAGAGTGGAAGATCGCAGGTTCAGATCTAAAAGAAATGAATCTTCAAAAAAAATCCAAACGATGGAATTTAAATATTTACCAAGGAAATTTTCCTTATAAAGACAGTGCCGAAGATGGTTTCGCTGGCACAGCTCCCGTCATGAGTTATCAGCCAGATTCTCATGGATTATATGATCTTGCCGGTAATACTTGGGAGTGGGTCGCAACTAAGGGAGATAAGCCAAACAGTTATAAAATAAAAGGTGGATCTTTTCTGTGTGGTAATCACTGTCAAGGCTTCGATCCTAGTATCTCTCTGGATATGCAGGCTGATGAGAGCACTGATCATATAGGATTTAGGTGCGTAGATTAAAAAAAGGAAGCTATGAAGATTAAATTTTTGGGAGCGGCTGGTACTGTAACAGGTTCTAAGTATTTATTGGAATCATCAAAAGGTACAAAAATTCTTATCGATTGCGGACTCTTTCAAGGTGTAAAAAATCTTAGATTACGAAACTGGCAAGAATTTCCCATCCCAATAAATTCTATTACAGCGATAATCTTGACCCACGCTCATATAGATCATAGCGGCTATATTCCTAAACTTGTGCAAAGAGGCTTTAATAAATTAATTTACTGCACTCCCGCCACAAAAGCACTCGCTGAAATACTTTTAGAAGATAGTGCCTATATAAAAGAGGAGGAGGCTGAATACGCTAATTATAAACATTTCTCTAAGCATCACCCAGC
>JBILGG010000126.1:0-4646 GCA_044351165.1 Candidatus Caenarcanales bacterium
TATCCTTATTGCTGGAGATCCAAAACTCCATTATTGTATAGAGCAACAGAGCAGTGGTTCGCTAGCGTGGATGGCTTCCGCCAAAAGGCTCTTGAGGAGATCGATAGAGTAAGCTGGATTCCAGAGCGCGGTAGAAACAGAATTTATTCTATGGTCGCTGAGCGCGGGGATTGGTGTATTAGCCGCCAGCGCACTTGGGGAGTACCGATCCCAGCTTTTTATAATAAAGCCAAACTCAATGATAATGGCAATCCTGAAGCTATTTTAGATCAAGAAATCATAGAACATATCGCCAAGATTTTTCGCGAGCATGGGTCTAATGCTTGGTATTTAATGGATACCCAAGATCTAATCCCAGCAAGCTTCCTTGCAAGACATCCAGAAATCAAGATAGAAAATCTTGTAAAAGAAATGGATACTATGGATGTTTGGTTTGACTCCGGATCTACACACCGCACTGTGGTCATGCAAAGACCAGAACTCTGTCCTGATGGGCATTTCCATCCTGTGGATCTATATCTAGAAGGCTCTGATCAGCATCGCGGCTGGTTTCAATCCAGCTTGCTTACAAGCGTTGCGACCAATGGCTCTGCGCCTTATAAGGCGGTCTTAACTCACGGGTTTGTGATGGACGAAAAAGGGCGCAAAATGTCTAAGTCTCTGGGCAATGTTGTCGATCCGATACAAGTCATGGACAGCTACGGAGCAGATATACTCAGGCTTTGGGTGGCTAGTGTCGATTATTCTATCGATATAAAAGTCGGCGAAAACATGTTTAAGCAGTTATCAGATATTTACCGTAACTTCAGAAACACCGCTCGCTATATGCTTGGTAATTTGTTTGACTTCGATCCACAGACTAACTATGTCGCCTACGATCAGCTCTGGGAGCTCGATAAGCTTTTATTACATAAATTACAAGAGCTAATAAGTAAGCTAGAAGAGTGCTTCGATAATTATCAGTTTTTTAAATACTACCAACTCATACAAAATTTTTGTTCGGTAGATTTATCTTCTTTTTATTTCGATATTATAAAAGATAGACTTTATACTCATGGTACTGATTCTCTTTCAAGAAGATCAGCACAAACCGTTTGCTATGAGCTTTTGAGCGCTATTAATCGTATGTTTGTGCCGGTACTTCCGCATCTGGCTGAAGATAT
The DNA here is from genome assembly GCA_044351165.1 of Candidatus Caenarcanales bacterium. Classification (GTDB taxonomy): domain Bacteria; phylum Cyanobacteriota; class Vampirovibrionia; order LMEP-6097; family LMEP-6097; genus JBEAYS01. The sequence goes on from JBILGG010000126.1 coordinate 1,164, forward strand.
TTTTAATTACAGTCCAGAAAAAATAAAAACATCATACCTCGCTGATAAAACATTTTTTCAATCCCATTTATCAATTGACTCGGCAAGCATCTTACTGAGTAACTGGCCAAAAACAAAACCTGAATTTTGCAATGCTGATCTAGCCCGCGACTGGACTAGAATTCTTGAGCTCAGAGAAGTTTGCAATAAAGAAATCGAAACACTTAGGCAAGAAAAAATCATCGGTAAATCTCTTGAAGCTGGAGTGGCTATAACTGCAAGCGATAAGGATTACAAGCTTCTGAAAAAAATTGAAACTGAAATAAAAGCTGTGTTTATAATTTCGGATTTAAATTTGCAATTAGCAGAAGACCTCAGCGTAAAAGCTTATAAATTTGATGGGGTTAAATGTATTCGTTGTTGGAAGATTTTCAACGAAGCTGAGATACATAATCAAATCTGCCTTCAGTGTAAAACAGCAATTTCAGGATAACCCTCTAGTGCCACTATAGGGTTTAATAATAGATACCAGGATAACCCTATAGTACTACTATAGGGTTTGAAAATTTTAAGGATCCACTTCCTAAGCCAAGATTCACTCTTGGCTTAGGGTTAAAATATCGTGGGAGTCGATTTTTTCAGTGGATTCTTAAATAAAGAAAAAGATAAAAAATCCTCATCAACATCAGTATTTTTAAGTGCTATAAATATAAATTGGGCTCAAGTGAGCCTAATAATATATTGGTTTTTAATATTAAATAGGAGTCCTAAGTGGGGCAGTGTATAGCAGAAAAAGAATTTAAACTAGACGATTTTCAATTAGAGGCAATCGAACATATCAAGAAGGGAACCAGCGTTATTACCTGCGCGCCGACAGGAGCTGGTAAAACCGTCATAGCTAAGCAAGCCATAAAAATGGCGTTAGCCGAAAACAAAAAAGTTTTTTATACCGCGCCGCTAAAAGCTTTGATCAATCAAAAATTTTATGAATTCTCAAAAGAATTTGGCGAAGATAAAGTGGGCATCATCACTGGTGACACTAATCGCAATCGTGACGCTCAAATTATAGTGATGACCACAGAAATATATCGTAATATGCTTTACGGTACGACTTTTGGATCTATCGATCCGTTTTTAAAAGAGCTAAAGTATTTAATATTTGATGAGTTTCATTACATCAATGACTCGAGTCGAGGTACTGTCTGGGAAGAGAGCGTAATATACTCACCAAAAGACATTCAGCTTATAGCACTATCTGCGACTATTAATAATCCTGAAGAATTAGTCCAATGGATTAAATCAGTTCACGGAGATTGCACCCTGGTAAAAACAGAAAAACGTCCCGTGCCTCTATATCATTTTTACTTCAAAGACAATCAGCTAGCGCCTTTGATGACACCTAATGGTAAGCTCAATCCTAAGCTAAAAGAACGCGACGATAATAAATTTAATAAGCATAAAGGTAAATTTGGCAAACGATTTAATAATGATCCAGATCAAAAAGCAAGCATCCCCGATGTAGTCATGGAACTAAACAAAAAAGATATGCTTCCTGCTATTTATTTTGTTTTTTCCCGCAAAGGTTGTGATAAAGCTGTTAGAGAGTGTGAAAATCTAAATCTTCTTAAGCCAGAAGAACAAAAAGAACTCAATAAGCTTATTGATGAAGCTATAGCTTTTACACCAGTAATCAAAAACTTTAATCAATTAGAACTGCTACGAAAAGGTGTCGCCGCACACCACGCAGGACTTTTGCCCCAAGTAAAATCACTGATCGAAGATCTATTTACAAAAGCACTTGTAAAAGTAGTTTTTTCGACAGAAACACTCGCTGCCGGTATCAATATGCCTGCACGCTCTACGGTTATTAGTAGTATCAGCAAGGCTAGCGATGCAGGTTTTAGAAATTTGACAGCGTCTGAATTTTTGCAAATGTCTGGTAGAGCTGGTCGCAGAGGTCTTGATGAAAATGGTTATGTGATAACCATCAAAACCGGTCAAGCTGGCGCTGGCGAGATTTCATCGCTTGCAAACTCCAAGCCTGAAGATGTTTCTAGCCATTTTAGAGCTAGTTATGAGATGGTACTTAACTTATTACTTGGTCATAGCTATGAAGAAATAAAAGGTCTTGTGCAAAAAAGTTTTGGACAGTATCTGGTAAGTAAATAACGAAGAAGAAGAGAAAAGAAGACTCGAAAACCAGCTCACAGATGCTCAGCATCCGCTTTGTCCAGGTGAGATCGGTGATCTTAATTACTACAATGAGATGCAAGCTAAGCTTGATGAAACTCGCCGCCGCAAAAAAGAATACGAGCGCAATCTTGATCCTCGCGTAGATGAGCTAGAAGCTACATTGCAGATAGTAACCATGGAAGCAAAAAGCTACCCTTGTAATGGTTGTCCTAAGCAAAAACCTTGCTCTAAACAAATGGATAAAATCAAGCGTTATAAAAAACAAGTAAAAGATATAGAGAATAAAATTCTTGATATGAAGAATATGAATTGGGAAAACTTCCAAAGAGTAATTAATCTTTTACAAAAAGAAGGTTATATAGACGATGCTTTTAAAGTCACTCCAAAAGGCAAAACCTGCGCGTCAATAAGAAGTGATAATTCTTATTACATCACTGAAATAGTGAGCTCTGATTTGTTTGATGGACTAAACGCAAAAGAGTTTGCTGGCTTGGTTTCATGTTTCGTAATTGGCGAGGCACGTGTAAGAGATAGAAGTTTCCAAAACACCTCCAAGACTTGCGCCCATGTTGAGAAAAAATCAAGAAATATAGCAAGGCAAGTCATTCAAGCTCAAAGATCATTTGGCTTAGATAGACCTGTTGACTATAATCCAGCGATGTCTGGTTACGTAGAAGATTGGGCGAATGGCGTTAGCTGGGATGATTTGACCAAAAATTCCTTAATTGACGAAGGAGATATTTTACGCTGTTTAAGACGAACCGTAGATGTCTCTAAGCAAATCTCTAATGCTCCAAACATAAATACCAAACTCAAAACTCTTGCCCAAGAAGCAATCACACTCATTGAAAGAGATTTAGTACTTGAAGTATTTTAATGGTAGACTCTCCTGATAAAAAAGAAAAAGAAGAGGTCAAAAAAGCTGATCTTGTAAAGCTTGAGCATAGGCATAATTATATTGGCGGACCCTACGCCTACAAAAACAGTAGTAAAACTGGCAAGAGACTCGATCCAGAAAACCTTACAGAGCTTGTATTGATGACTAAGCCTGGGATCGCCGCTAAAGTGAGTATTGCCATGCCTGAAGATGATGAAAGGGCTGGAAATTTTCCGCAACACAATACTGTCATCAAAAATATCCAAAAAGATGAGGATGAAATTCCTGAAGAAGATTTTATTCAAACTCTTGAATTACTGCCAGCAAGGACTTTTGATGCCTATGCACATTTAACAAATACCAAACAACTAAAAGCTTCAGGCTTTGAAAAAAGAATTTGCTCCATGACAAAAAACCGCCTGGATAAAATTCAA
>JBILGG010000046.1:0-7358 GCA_044351165.1 Candidatus Caenarcanales bacterium
TTTGAGTACTTTTGCTTTTAATCAAATGCTAGATATAAATCGCCCTGATAAAAGGGATTTTACTGTTTGGTTTAAAGTGATTGAGAAGCACAACCAAGTTATCATTGCCTATCCTAACGAAAAAGAAAAAACCACTAATTTTATTCAAGTCATCCAATATGATAATAACGAAAACATTTTAGGCATAAGGCATTGTACTTTTGCAGAGAATAGTCCACTGGTTATAAACGAAACCACTATTGATAAGTTTAAAAATCTTCGTCAAATAGCGCATTTGGGAGCAAAAGATGAAAGTGAATACCTAAATTCTGTAGAAAGATTTGATGATGGCACTGTTTCATGGATTATTACTCATAAAGGAATTAGTGGATCCGGTGTGCTCAAACCCAGTGGTGATATTGTTTTTGTTGAGAATATTTATAATGAATCGACGCAAGTAGCAGTAAAAAATCTCGGTGCAGAAAAAGTAGTTGATGGGACCTGGACGGGAGAAGTTGACTTAGAAGCATGCACAAAAAATTCTAGCCCTGTGCAAGAAGCTTACAAAGATAAAGTCCGCAAACAAATTAGCCAAATCATCGATGGCGCATCAATACCGGGTTTGGATCCGATTTTTTGGATTAAGGTAAAATAGAATTACTTACGCATCTGCAAATAAACTTGAGCTAACTGAAGATCCTCAGGCGTAGTGATTTTTATATTGCTTGGTAAACCAGGCACCAAGCAGATTTCATGACCTAAACGCTCTACTAAACCTGATGAATCAGTACCGATAAAATGTTCATCTTTTGCTTTATTGTAGGCTTGAATCAAAATATCTTTTTTAAATACTTGTGGTGTTTGGGCTATCCATAATAAATCACGAGAAACATTTTTTTTAATAAAGTTTTCGCCCTTATCATTGGCGTAGCTGAGCTTCAGGGTATCAGTAACTGGCCTGGCTGCGATCGCCGCTCCAGTTATCTTCGCACCAGCAATAACAGCTTCCACGGTTTCTTTTTGGATGAGGGCGCGCACAGCATCGTGGATCAATACAAGCTCAGGATTAAGACCAAGCTTGATCATCTCGTTAATGCCATTATGAACGCTATCTTGACGCGTAGAACCGCCTTTACAGATGTAAAACTCAAGATCAGGAAAAGCCGCTTTAAGAATCTTTCTAGTATATACAATATCGATAGTAGGTACTATAAAGTTTTTAATTAAACCAGTGCTAATCAAGGCTCTTATGGTTATTAGTAAAATCGGTTCCCCATTAATAGTCATAAACTGCTTGGGCTCACTACTCATCATTCTTTTGCCCACACCGCCAGAAGGGATAATCGCTAGAACATCTGCGTTAGATGAATTAGATTCTATGATATTTTCGTTTGATTTCATTTAAAATAAAAGTGTAACCATAGAAATTGTAGCGCATGGAATTAATAGCTGACTATATAAAACACCTAGAAATTAATCAAGTTCTAAGCTTTAACTCTTTAAGGCTATACAAAAGAGATTTACTTGATTTTCAAAATTTTTGCCTTGAGAATTTTGGGAAGAATTATGACGTTAGAACTCTCAGTCCTGAAGTATTAAACCGCTTTAGCAGTTTTATTCTAAAACAAGGAAAATCAATAGCCACAGTAAATCGTAAGCTAACAGCAGTGCATGGTTTTTGGAATTGGATGCGAGAGAGTAACCTGGTCTCAAAAGATCCTTTTACTCAAATCCAGCGAGAGAGCCAGTTTCGTAACAAAACAATAAGTTTTTTAAGCGAAGATGAAATCGTCGAACTTCTAGATTGTTCAGATCACGATCTCAAAACAAAAATTATACTTGAATTAATTTATGCAACAGGAATAAGAGTAGGCGAGCTTACAAAGCTGACTATTAGTGATATTGATCTAAATAATCAAATGATAACCATCGCTAAATCAGCTAGGTTTAAAGAAAGAGTTATCCCCTTTAATGAACTCTTAGCGGATTATATATCAGCTCATATAAAAGAGCATAAGCTAAAACCAAAAGACAAACTTGTCCAAAACCGTAATGCCCAAGGCGTTTCAGAGCGAGAGATTTTTAGATTAATTCGCCAATCTGCTCAAAAAGCTGGTATCCAAAAGCAAGTAACCCCATCAATCTTGCGAAATAGTTTTTTAAAGCATCTAAAATCAAATGGCGCTCATGAAACGCTACTAAAGGACCTTACGGGGCAAAAACATATTAAGGTTTAAGGATTCGCTGAATAACAAATTTTCAGGCGAAATACGCTTAACAAACATTCAAAGTCTTAGGATCAAACTTATCTCTTAAGTAATCTCCAATAATATTAAAAGAAAAAATTGTAATAAAAATCATCATCGCTGGAACCCAGAGCAGGAGCGGTCTGGTGAGGATATTACTCAGCTCTTTACCCTCAGCTAAAATATTTCCCCAGCTGGGATCGGGCTGATTAATACCTAAGCCCAAAAAACTTAGCGCCGATTCACCAATAATAAAACCAGGAACTGATAAAGTCGCAGAGACAATCACCAAGCTAGCTGTATGAGGCAAGAGATGCTTGAGGATGATCATAAAATGGTTTTGCCCGATAGCTTGGGCTGAAGCGATAAAATCCTTTTCTTTTAAAGAGAGGATTTGACCCCGAATAATTCGAGCTAATCCCGCCCAAGAAATAAAAGAGAGAATCACTGTAATTATGGCAAAACGCTCAATATTACTGAGATTGGCAGGCAAAATAGCAGATAAAATAATGAGCAAATAAAAACTTGGCAAGGACATAATCGCCTCAGCAAGGCGCATCATCAAATTATCAATCATGCGCGGGGCAAAACCAGAAATTCCTCCATAGAGTAAAGCCAGCGGAAAAGAAATTAAGACTCCCAGAAACCCAATGCTCAAGCTCGGTCTAGCTCCATACAGCAATCGGCTAAATAAATCTCTGCCAATTCTATCAGCCCCCAAAAGATAAATATAACCAGGTTTTTCTACTTGAAATAATTTACCCTTAGTAAAAAACTTAATGTAGTATCTCGAACCTCCCATTTCTTCAGTTAATTCGAGAGATGATTTTTTAAAACTTTTTTTATCCAAAAAAAACTTTTGGCTATAAACATAAAAACCTCTATGAAGATCTAAATATATTTTAGAGGGGCTAGCGTAGCCAGCAGAAGAGTTTTGCTCAAGTGGGGAGTAAGGTGCAATATAGTCAGCAAAAACAGCTAAAGCGTATAAAATCCCCAAAAAAACAAAAGCAAGTTTTGCAATACGCATAATAAAATTATAAGCCTGAAAAGCCTTGTATAATGAAAAAATGGGAAATTTTCAAAAAATAATATTTTGTTTTTGCATGTTATTAAGTTCATGTTCTCTTTTTGGGGATGATTTGACCCAAGCCAAAAAACTAGTTAGCGAAAAAAAATACAAAGAAGCGATAAAACTTCTTGATACCTATAAATCGAACTCCGCCAAAAAATATAATTCTCAAGTCAATGTACTCTACGCAATTAGCATACTTAAAAATCTTGATAACCCTAAATCAGAGAGATACACTCCAGCAAAAGAAATTCTAGAAAGAGCCCTGAGCCTCGATCCGCAAAACTCTAAAGCCCGCACCTTCTATGTGATGATGGTAAAACAAATAAACTCTCTCAAGCTTGATAGAATCAAGCCTCCAGAAGAGAGCACCGAGCCAGAAACTGACACAAAAAAAGAGGATTAATATGCTTGAGATAATTTTATTATTTTTGATTACTTATTTATTAGCCGCGATCCCTAGTGGTTATTGGATCGGCAAGATTTTTGGAAAAGATTTACTGGCTGAAGGTAGCGGCAGTACCGGCGCTACAAATGTTTTGAGGATGGTCGGTAAATGGCAGGCGCTGTTTGTGCTGGTATTCGATATACTTAAAGGCTTCGTTCCGGTTTATTACGCTAAAAATTTGGTAGATTATTTCCAAAACTCCAATAACCTTTGGCTTTTTTTATTACTAACTTTTATTCCAATTCTCGCTCATAGCAAAAGCATTTATATAGGTTTTAGAGGCGGAAAGTCCTCAGCGACCGGGATTGGTGTGCTATTTGCGCTTAATCCCTTAGTCGGATTAATTACATTTGCAATTTGGGGAGCGACGGTTTTTATCTCTGGAATTTCTTCACTGGGCTCGATAGTATCAGCTCCGCTGGTGCCGGTTTGGTTATGGATATTTAACGAAAACTGGGCTGTGATTGGGTTCGGGGTGGTTGCTTTTGTATATATTGTGCTAATTAAGCATAAAGAAAATATCAAACGGTTACTAGCTGGTAAAGAGTATAATTTCAGGAAAAATTAGTTAAGCCCTTAATAATTAAGCCCTTAACTATTTAAAAGTACCCTTTCTACCAGCTGATCATAGCTTATTCCAGCTGATTTAGCTTGAGCCGGGAGGTCGCTAGTATTTGTCATACCAGGCAGGGTATTAATCTCAAAAATATAGGGTTTACCCTCAGAAGTGATAATAAAATCTACCCGAGCGGCCGAACGGCAGTCCATAATCTCAAATGCCGCAAGAGCATAATCATGAATACGATTTTCAAGCTCTTTTGATATTTGGGCCGGCAGAACAAACTCGGTCATTCCTTCAGTGTATTTGGCCTCGTAATCATAAAATTCATTTTTGGGACGAAGCTCAAGTAAGGGCAAAGAGACCAAATTATTACTATGATTGATTTTGATGTGACTTGAATCTTGCACTAAAGTTAAATCATCAAGCTTAATAATACTAGTAGTCAGCTCAGTGCCGCGAATAAAAGGTTCAGCAAAAAATTTATCAGATTCAAAACCAGGATTAGATTTTTGGTAAGCGATAAGATCCGCTTGGCAAGTGAATTTTACCACTCCTACACTAGAGCCGCCGTTTATTGGTTTTATAATAAAATCACCAGAAATAGTCTTAGCACCAGAAATTAATTCACAAGCCCGGTAAGTCGGCAGAACCGGTAAATTATACTTAGATAAAATTTCTTTGGTGCGGATTTTGTTCATGCAAATAGCACTAGACTCTAGCTTGGATCCCGTATAAGGGACTCTGATTAATTCTAGTAAACCCTGCAAACACCCATCCTCACCGTAATCCCCGTGAGTCATCAGGACTGCCAGATCTAACTGATGATTTAGTTTAGCGTCTATAAGAGTTTTTAGATCAGCAATATCAGCAAGATCAAAAAGCCTGAGATTCTCATAGCCAGTGCGTTTCAGGGATTCATATACATTTTTACCAGAGCGAAGAGACACTTCTCGCTCACCAGAAAAGCCTCCACAAATCACATAAATAAAAGCGTTTTTTTGCATAAACTAGCTTGCTGAGTGCATTCCAAGGCGCGCCATCAAATCATGATCTTTTGATTGGCCCGCTAGCGGAGTCGTCAAAAGCTTATCGCCAGTATGAATACTATTCGCGCCAGCAATAAAACAAAGAGCTTGCAACTCATCAGACATGGTATATCTGCCAGCAGAAAGTCTTACACGCGCCTTAGGGAGCATGATTCGCGTAACAGCCACGGTGCGGACTAGATCAATTTTATCGATCGGGCTACTAGATTCCAGCGGTGTTCCGGGGATAGGCACAAGAACATTGATGGGCACTGAGGTCGGCTGGGGTTCAAGCGCTGAAAGCTCGGCAATAAGAGCGATACGATCTTCGCTAGTCTCACCCATACCCAGAATTCCTCCACAACAAACATCAATCCCAGCACTCTGAACATTAGAAATAGTATTGAGCCTATCTGCGTAAGTTCTGGTCGTGATTACCTTACCGTAATGCTCGGGCGAGGTGTCTAAATTATGGTTATAACTATGTAAGCCAGCTTCCTTGAGGCGCTGGGCTTGCTCTAGAGTTAGCATACCAAGCGTAACACAGGGCTCGAGTCCCATAGACTTGATCTCGCTGACCATCTCTACTACTTGATCAAATTGCTTACCTTGAGGAACCTCTCTCCAAGCGGCTCCCATACAAAATCTAGTGGAGCCTTGATCCTTTGCTTGGCGAGCTTCATCGAGGATTTTGGATTTTTCTTGCAGAGGCTCGTACTGAAGACCAGTGTTATAACGCGCTGATTGAGAGCAATAGCCGCAATCTTCCGGGCAAGCTCCAGTCTTAATACTCGATAAAGTACAGAACTGCACTTCATTAGGATCGTTATTAGCTCTATGAACACTCTGAGCTTGAAAAATTAAATCAGGCAACGCCTGCTGATAAATTGTTGCTATCTTTTTTTGCAGTTCTTCGATTTTGTTTGTTTTGTCCAGATCTGGTATCGTTTGTATCATTTGAATTTCTCTTTAGAAGGGGCACTATAGCCGAAATAAAAGCTCTTCTATTACCTTGAGATTTTATCACACACTCAGCAGACTCAGGATCTATCTCAAAATATTTAGAAGCGACAGCTAGCAATTCAGATTTCATCTGATCGACAATGGCAGGCGGTAATTGATAGCGATCATGAATGACCATAAGTTTCATACGATTTGTAGCTGTTGAGCCACTAGCTTCGGATTTAGAACCAAAAAACCACTTAATTATGCTTTTCATTATGCAAACATCGCCTTTATTTTTTTGAATATACCCAATCTCTTGTTAAGATCCATAAAAGGAACTTCTTCACCGAGAATTCTTCTTGCTATATTTCTATAAGCTTGACCGGCGGATTTATTAGTAGTCAAAGACAAAGGCTCACCTTTATTTGTAGAAATCACGATATCTTCATCATCAGGAATCACACCAATTAAATCAACCGAAAGAATTTCACAAATATCATCGATGCTCATCATCTGATTAGCTTCAATTAGACCGGGTCTTACACGATTCACAATTAAATTAATATCTTCAAATTGATCACGGCGCGCTTCAAGCAAACCTACAATCCTATCAGCATCACGCACAGAGGACATCTCTGGAGTAACTACGATAAGCGCGCGATCCGCTCCAGCAATACTGTTTTGGAAACCTGATTCTATTCCAGCTGGACAATCAACTAAAACAAAATCAAACATAGTTTTTAAATCATCAACAAGAGCTTTGATTTGATCTGCATTTACAGCAGTCTTATCACGGGTCTGGGCCGCTGGCAATAAATTAAGATTAGGAAGCTTTTTATCTTTTACTAGTGCTTGTTTAACCTTGCAAGATCCCTCAACGACATCGACTAGATTATAAACAACCCTATTTTCTAGTCCCATCAAAATATCGAGGTTACGAAGACCAATATCCATGTCCATCACACAGACTGTCTTACCCATATTTGCGAGAGCCGCTCCAATATTGGCAGTAGTGGTAGTTTTACCAACTCCTCCCTTACCTGATGTGACTACTATAACTTTTCCAATTGCCATAAATTTA
>JBILGG010000121.1:0-4805 GCA_044351165.1 Candidatus Caenarcanales bacterium
AAGACCGTTGGTCCTATTTGGGGCGCAATAGGCATCTCATCATCAGGGAAGGATCCATCAGCTCTGGCTTCTGGAAGTTTTCTACCATATTGCTGAGCGTTTAACTTACTAGATTCAATCATCTCAGAGCCATAAAGTCCTTTATGGGCATTGATATTATTGGTATCCTCTTCGATTTCAATTTCTATAGTGTTTAGGTTGTCCTCAGTCGCCGCATTTAAGTTTTCAGGCCATGCTTCGAAACGAAATTTATTTTTAAGAGCACTTGGTAAGTTATCAAACTTAGTAACAATCGCATTTATATCTTTACCGGGTTCATTTTTATAATTGTTTATAGCTAATTTTAGTTCTTTTAAAACATCTTCCGAATCTTTATTTTCGTTAGTCATTTGTGATGTAACCATCAAATCAAAACGTCCTAGCATTTTTTTGATATTTTTATCTAACTGATTCTGAAGAGCCTGTTTATCTTCATTTGATAAATTAGGATCTATAGTGAAATTTCCAAAATATTTTGCTGCCTCAAGAGGGTTGTTTCTTAAATATTGTTGCAGATTGTTTCTTGCTGGCTTGTTATATCCATAGGCTATTAAATTTTTAACAGTTTCTCCAAGTCCTTTAACTTGGTTTTCTATACTAGAGAAAATTTTATTTATATTATGGTTATCGCCATTGCTATTGTTTTTACCATTTAAAATGTCAAAAATAGATCTTTGATCTTCATAGTAAATTGGTGTATTGGCTTTTAGATTATGACCAAATAAATTTAGTGCAGCCCCCTTGTCATCAGTGTTATAGTGGGTTCGAGCTATTGTTAACAATTCATCTTTAGTAAGAATTTTTAGAAAATCACTAGAACTTTTAAAGCCTTGTAAATCTTGATTACTAAGATTTTTTTCTCTAATGATTGTTTCAATGAGCTCAGGATCAAGCTTAAGATTCCCGCTTGCTCTAAGGCTTTCAATACTGAGATTCAAAACAGAAAAATTTACAGAATAATTTTGATAGTTTTCAACACCACTGTCCCAAGTATTATCACCTTTAGAATCTCGTGTATAAGTTTCAAGCTGTTTAAGTCCGTGTGTTAAAATCGCATTTGCATCGCTTACATTGACTAGGCTTGGTGGCAAAACATATTTTTCTAAATGCTCTTTAAATAAATTATCTATTTTTGCTCCTCGATTATCAGCTGTAGCCCCGATTATTCTCATTAAATCTTCAAATTTCTCACCATCAGTAGCCCCGACTAATAAACCAAGAATTTCATCATCATTTTTAAAATCTTGAATCTTACGATTTTTATCAGCAAGAATTGCATTACGTGTGCTGGCGCTTAGTTCTAAATTTTTATCTTTTAACATTTCTTTTAGGTAGTTCTCTTTACTCCAAGAGCCTTGCCCATTTTTAGACTCATATAAAACTTTTATTTCATCTGAGTAACGATTAAAAATATTTATATCACTAACGTTTCTTCTAGAGTATTTTAAAAAATATTTCCCATTAGCCTCATCGGTAGAGCCGTTTGAGTAAGTATCGCCTTCTTTGCCAAGTAATTTAAAAATTTCATCGTTGATTCTTGTATCAAGATTACTAAGCGTGAATTGACTAAAATAAATATCAGCAAGGTCTCTTGCCATTTGATCAAAATTAATAATTTGATTTTCTAGGCTTGCCCCTTTTGATAAAACATCGTTATAATCCACGGCTCCTGTTAAATCGGTTTCAAACTGGTCTAATCCTTGCTCTTTTCCTTTAACTGCAGCAAATAAATTTGCTATATTGCTAGCGATGTCATCTTTAATATTGTCTACATTTGCTTCAAGTTGTTTTTTGATGAAGTTTAATCGATCTGGCGCGGCTTGAAAAAGTATGTTTTGTGCTTCTATCCAGCTTGGCTGATCACTATTGGATTCGATGCGATGTATCGCAAGAGTCATATCTTTTAGCGCATCATTTTCTACAAAAGTATAATTTTTTGTTCCGGTTCCTTGAAAGCCTAAGGCTGTATTTAAAAATCCGAGTATATCAGCGGCCCGATCTCTCAAAGCAGAGTTGTATTGTTCAACTCCCGCACTACCTGCTTTTGCTCTGTAATCCATGTCGGACATGGGTTAATTCAATCAAACCCCCTTTAAGCTTAGGTTAAGGAAAAAATCCCCTATTTGAGCCATTTTTTTCATTTTTTGCTAAGATTTTATAGGATATTTTAAATGTCTGATAATTTAGAAATAAAAAATCAAATTTTTGTTTTGGCGTGCCCGCGAGATGATGGTACACTTGCAATTCTTTGTCGCACTGGTGGTTCTAGCCCAGGACCAGCTACTTGCAACAGCAAGAAAAACGCTATGCGCCTAAAAACCAAGCTCAGCAACGATCCTAGGGGTATTGCTAACCATAGAGCTATGGAACTTATAAAAAACCTTTTTGTTTATAGGCTAGATGCTTCTATCGAACCGATTTGGGAGCAAGGCTCGCTCTGGGCGTATTTACCCCAAGATAAAGCTAAATGCGTCGAATCTATTTTTTAGGCTTGCCCTTAATGCTAAAATACATATTCCATGCCAGCTAAAGAAAAAAAACTACCTGTTATTGGCGTATCCACGCTTGGATGCCCCAAAAACCTTGTCGACACCGAAAACATGATCGGTATTTTACACGGAGCTGGCTACCAGATTACTTCTGATCATAATAAAGCTGATATTTCGCTAGTTAATACCTGCACTTTTATTGAAGGTAGCACCAACGAGAGCCTTGATGTGCTCACCGAGCTTGCTGACCAAGGCCAAAAACTTATTATCACTGGCTGTATGGCTCAGCGCTACAAAGGCGATTTGTTTGACGGCTTGCCCGAGGCGCAAGCGGTGGTGGGGACCGGTAATGTAAAAGATATTTTGAGTGTCGTAAAAGAAGTTACCAGAAATATTAATAGCGGCAAAGATTCCAAAATCATAAAAGTAGATGAAGTGCCTATGAGTGTCGCTGGCGCGGATACCCCTAGAATCCACACCCAGATTGGTCCTTCGGTCTATCTCAAGATCGCTGAAGGCTGTGATCATCGATGCGCTTTTTGTATTATTCCTCATCTGCGCGGCGATATGAAATCTCGCAGTATCGAAGACATCGTTAAAGAAGCTCAAACCTTAGTCGCTGGCGGCGCTAAAGAAATCGTGCTGGTTTCGCAGGACAGCACCGCTTACGGCACGGATATTTATAAGCGAAGAGCGCTTGCTGACTTGCTTAGAGCTCTTGCCGAAAAAAGCGGCGCGCCCTGGATCCGCTTGATGTACGCTTACCCGACTGAGATGGATAGAGAAATGCTCGAGGTGATTAGTGCTTACGACAATATCGTAAAATACATCGATATCCCCCTACAACACGCATCCCGTAAGGTTTTGCTGAGTATGCGCAGACCGCCTACCGTGCGCGACACAGTCGAATTAATCAGATCCGTTATTCCATCTGCTTGTATCCGAACTACTTTTATTTCGGGTTTCCCAGGCGAGACTGACGCTGATCACCAAGAGCTTTTTGATTTTATCCAAGAATCTAGATTTGATCGTGTCGGAGTGTTTACCTACTCCCAAGAGGAAGGCACGCCAGCGGGCTCTTTTGATGAGCAAGTGGATGCCGAGCTAAAAACCGCTCGTAGAGACCAGCTTATGCAACTCCAACAAGCAATCTCTCTTGAAAAAAACCAAGATTATATAAACCAGTCGCTCAGAGTTTTGGTCGAGCATTTAGAAGAACTGCCAGATGGCTCATTTAGAGCGGTCGCTAGATCTTTTAGAGACGCGCCCGAAATCGATGGTCAAGTTTATATCAACCTTGCTGGCGATGATATCCACCCAGCTCCAGGTGAGTTTATAGATATCACAATTAATGATTGTGATGAGTATGATTTGTTTGGCAAGATCTAAGATGCTACGCTAGGGATTCCGCCTCAAAAATCGTTTTCAGCGAATCCTTAAACCTGCTAACTAACACTTTTTTTGACTAGATCAGAAATATTTTTGGCGCTGATGATTTTGGCGTTTTCGATAGGTCCGAGCTTAGCAGAAAAAGGCAATATTATATTATGGTATCCAAGCTTCACGCACTCTCTGACGCGCGCTTCTAAACTAGTCACAGAGCGGATTTCACCAGCCAGCCCCAATTCTCCCAGCGCCACAAAATCCTGATTATTATTCTGGTTTATGACGCTATTATAAATCGCAAGAGCGATCGCAAGATCTATCGCTGTGTCTTTTACATTAATGCCGCCCACTAAATTCAGGTAAATATCGGTTCTCGATAAAGATATGCCAAGTTTTTTTTCGACGATAGCAAGGATTTGGTGGAGCCGAGAGAGTTCTATCCCGTTAGCGACTCTGCGCGGGTTTGGGTAGTCTGAATTTATCGCCAGCGCCTGGACTTCTAGTAAAATAGTCCTTCTGCCCTCGCGCGCCGCAAAAATCATACCGCCTGATTTTTCTTGCAAGAAAAGCTCTGATGGGTTACTCAAATCCTTAAGCCCAGTCTCTTCCATAATAAAAATTCCGATTTCATCTGTCGAACCAAAACGGTTTTTTATAGATCTTAAAAACCTAAGCTGTGAATCACTCGAGCCCTCAAACTGAATCACAGTGTCCACCATATGTTCAAGGATTTTAGGTCCAGCTAGATCTCCGTCTTTATTTATGTGCCCGACAAGAAAAATAGGGATATTAGTAGCTTTAGCCGAGCGCATTAAAAGTGATGCTGATTCTTTAATCTGGCTTGGAGAGCCAGGTAGAGAGTCTAGCGCGCTAGAAAAAATAGCTTGAATA